>JBEICO010000025.1:0-12053 GCA_040383965.1 Francisellaceae bacterium | reverse complement strand
CCTTTTCTAAGAAAACCGTTACAAATTTCTTGGCGCTATCACTCAAGCGATATGCCTGGGCGCTTGGGAAAAAGGAAAAAAAAGACCCTAAGGCAAATCCTAGATAAAGCGCGTACTCATTAGGGATCCAAGTTGGAAAGTCTAGGGCCCACAATGGCAAGAGTTCTTGTGAAGAGCCTAATGAGGACGAGGAAATTGTACTAAATTGGATAAGATCTAAAGAACCCACGCTGAAGGCAATCATTGTTGATATGTAATTTGAAATACAAACAATTAAAAATAACATGAGCATAAATCCAACCGCTTTTTTCCCACGGAAGGTGAGCAAACAAGAAAAAAGACAGCTAAATATAACAACCGGTAATACGAAAAGCAGAATACCTTTAAGATTTAGGCTAATTGCATATAAGAATTGTTGAACTTGAAGCGGCAATTTGTTACCAAAGAATATCGCAAAGACTAAAATCCCTAGCAACTGCAAGGATAAGTTAATTTTGGGTAGCTTAAAACGGCTGAACACGATTTAAAGTCCTATAAAAAATAATAATTGAACAATAAATGGAATTTTACCTGATTGTGAGATGTATCGTCTACAGCTTTTGGCTATTCTTTGATGTAATTACACAAGGTTTTTCGTTTGTAGGAGAAGCCGCGCCACCAGATTTTTATACAGCGAAATAATAATGGTGAATATTAAAATGGTATACCAAAATAAACTATAGGGACCATTAGTTTTTTTTTAAAAAAGCCATGCGTTAAAGAGGGAGAAACGAGTTGATGCGAAGAGCTTATTTGTATAGTGCCATAGCAATAGTTTGTTCGCTTGCTTCCTTTGGCCTTGTTTATACTCTTAATACTGGGAAAATTGATCTGAAATCGTTACCCCTACCGTATCGTTTAGTTTCGTTAAAACCATTAGAGCTTGGGGGTTGGAATCATACGCCAAATGAGTTAACCCATTTGATAAAAGAATTTGGCGTTAAAACGGTTGTAGAAATTGGGGTATGGAAAGGTGCTTCGTCTATTCATATGGCCAAGCAACTCCCTCCTGAGGGTAAAGTATATTCTGTTGACCACTTTGAGGGATCTCCTGAGTTGGTGGGTTTTTCGTATGAGTATCCAATACTTTATGATCAATTCTTATCAAATGTGATCCATGAAAAATTGACGGGTAAAATTATCCCCATCAAAATGAGTTCTCTCCGTGCTGCAGAACACTTAAAAAACTTAAGTCCCGATATGATTTATATTGATGGAGATCACAGCTATAAAGCGATAATGGAAGATTTAAATGCATGGTACCCACTTGTGGCAGGGCACGGTATATTATGTGGAGATGATTTTTCTTTAAAGCCGGGTGATGTTGCAACAGCGGTCAAAGATTTCTGTCGAGAAAAAAACTTAAAATATATAACCAAAAACCATCCCACATTGAAAAAACCCTGGTTCTGGATCATTGAGGTTTCACCTAAAACAGATAAATTGTTTAATCCTATTTTATAATTAATCCTAAAATAAACAGAGGAGAAAGATTATATACTTATACAGCTATTCTTCAGGGAAGTTGTTTTCAAGGGTATTCTCATCCTCATCTGGATCAGAAGTGGAACCTTTGATGGGGATGGCGTAGGCATTATCTGCCCAAGCGCCCAGATCTATCATTCGGCAGCGTTCACTGCAAAAGGGGCGATAAAGCGACTCCGCAGACCAAGCTACGGGCTTTTCACAATGAGGACAAGATACGGTAATCATATAGTGCTAATTTTGGCATATTTTTACTTGTTATTAAAGCAATGTAGTGTTAATTCTTTTTTGCAATGCTATATGCTATTATCAATGGAAATAAACTTAAGGAACTAAACCCCATGAGTGTGTCCTCAACGAATTTAGGAATTGCCGAGCGGTCTTTACTACAACCCGCAGGGCTTTCGGATCAAGAATTACAAAAAGTTCTTGGAAATGTATTGGGGCATGCAGTGGATTATGCCGATTTATATTTTCAGAGTGCTAAGCATGAATCCTGGGTATTAGAAGATGGGATTATTAAAGAGGGAAATTATAATATTGATTATGGTGTTGGGGTTAGAGCAATCAGCGGTGAAAAAACAGGATTTGCCTATTCAGATGATATTATTTTACCAGCGTTAGAACATGCCGCCAGCGCTGCAAAATCTATTGCATTACAAGGCGGAAATCATCAGGTTCAGGTTTGGCAGCGTGCTTTATCTCCTCGTAAACTTTATCAAGAGAGCGATCCTTTAAAATCATTAGCAGATGCAGATAAAATTTCTCTTTTACGTTTACTCGATAATGAGGCTAGAAAAGCGGATCCTCGTATTCAACAAGTGATAGTGAGCCTAGCTGCAGTTCATGAAATTATATTAGTAGTTGCAAGTGATGGTACTTTTAATGCGGATGTTCGTCCTTTGGTACGATTAAATGTTAGTGTTATTGCAGAAGAAAAAGGCAGAAGAGAACAGGGCAGTCATGGCGGTGGTGGACGGTTTGATTATACTCGCTTTTTGGAGAAAGATTTAGGTCTTGGATATGCCAGGGAAGCTGTGCGACAAGCCATCATTAATTTAAGCGCAATTCCGGCGCCTGCAGGAACCATGCCAGTGGTATTAGGCCCAGGTTGGCCGGGTGTGTTGTTACATGAAGCAATTGGTCATGGACTAGAAGGAGATTTCAATCGTAAAGGAAGTTCTGCTTTTGCAGGAAGATTAGGAGAAACGGTTGCATCTCCACTTTGTACAATTGTGGATGATGGCACGTTAGAGGAACGTCGGGGATCTTTGAATATGGATGATGAAGGAACCCCTACACAATGCACGACGTTAATCGAAAAAGGGATCCTAAAAGGTTATCTTCAAGATAAATTAAATGCGAAGTTAATGGGCACAAAATCAACAGGTAATGGCAGAAGAGAATCTTACGCGCATTTAACGATCCCTAGAATGACTAATACGTATATGTTACCTGGCAGTCATGCTCCCGAAGAGATTATTCAATCTGTTGAGAAAGGCTTATATGCTGTTAATTTTGGTGGTGGCCAAGTGGATATCACTTCAGGTAAATTCGTGTTTAATGCGAGTCTTGCGTATCTCATAGAAAACGGCAAAATCACGCAAGCGGTGAAAGGTGCCACTTTAATTGGTAATGGACCAGAAATTTTAAAGCACGTTACCATGGTCGGAAATGACTTAAAATTAGATACAGGTGTTGGAGTTTGTGGGAAAGATGGACAAAGCGTTCCCGTTGGGGTTGGTCAGCCAACCTTGAAAGTAGATAACATGACCGTAGGAGGAACTAGCTTTGACTAATTTATCTCAAAATTTGGAAGAAGTAGTTACTTCAATTTTAAAGCAAGCCAAATCTTTGGGCGTGGATGCAATAGAAGCTGGAATATCTGCGGGATCTGGTTTATCGGCTACGGTCAGATTGGGTGAAGTTGAAACTGTAGAATTTAATCGCGATAAAACCCTTGGTATAACCGTGTATAAAGGTAAGCGTAAAGGCTCTGTTTCTACCACGGATATCCATAAAGAAGCGATACAGTCTTCTCTTGAAGCTGCTTGTCGCATTGCAGAATATACTGAAGAAGATCCCTTTTCAGGATTGCCAGATAAAGACACCTTGGCTCGAGATATTTTAGATCTTAATTTATATCACCCATGGGAAGTTTCAGCAGAGCAAGCCATCGAATGGGCAAAAGAATGTGAAAAAAGTGCATTAGACTTTGATAAAAAAATTGTTAATTCTGAAGGGGCTACGTTTTCGACCCATGAAAGTTATAAAGTGTATGGAAATACCTTAGGATTCTTTGGAGCTTATCCTTCCACGCGTCATACTTTGTCTTGTGTGGTGATTGGAAAATCTGGCGATTCTATGCAAAGAGATTATGACTTTACTTTAGCACGGGATAAACACGATTTAGAAAGCAGATTAGCTGTGGGGCAAAATGCTGCGCTTCGAACCTTGCGACGGTTAAATGCGCGAAAAATTAAAACTTGTGAAGCACCTGTGGTGTTTGCGGCAGAAATTGCAGGGGGTTTGTGGGGGAGTTTTATCTCGGCTATTTCAGGTGGAAATTTATATCGCAAATCCTCATTTCTATTGGATCATTTAGGAAAATCCGTTTTCCCAAATTTTATTCAAATTGCAGAGTTTCCGCATTTGCCTAAAGGGTTAGGAAGCGCCCCGTTTGATCAAGAAGGCGTTGCCACGAAGCAACACGATATTGTGGCAGAAGGGGTTTTACAAAGTTATGTGTTAAGCACGTATTCTGCGCGAAAATTGGGAATGAAAACCACTGGAAATTGTGGCGGTGTGCATAATTTAAGGATCTCTCAATCTGAAGAGGATCTTCCTGGCTTATTACAAGCCATGGGTAAGGGATTCTTGGTAACAGAGCTAATGGGTAGTGGGGTTAATTTAGTGACGGGTGATTACTCACGAGGCGCTTTTGGCTTTTGGGTTGAAAACGGTGAAATCCAATATCCCGTTCATGAAGTAACGATTGCCGGTAATTTAAAAGACATGTTTGCAAACCTTGTGGCAGTTGGGTGCGACGAAGAACATCGCAGCAATATCCTAACCGGCTCGGTTTGGATCGATAAAATGACGATTGCTGGGGATTAGAAGTGGATTGCTTTGTCGCTATGCTCCTCGCAATGACGAAGTTGACATAAGACTAAGGATGAGGGTTATTCTTATCGGGATCAACTCTTGGCGCATTATCTGCCTTTATTTTTGTTTTTATCAAAGTACTTATCTCTAGTAATTCTCGTTTAAATTTTGCATCATCCTGTTTTACTCTTTCGGATGAGAGCGGTGCTAAATCAAGTGCATGTGTCCTTCGAGCCCTAAGAGCTTGGTTTAAATTGGGATCTTTGTATGCATCTGGTTTTTGAATTTCTAATCTAGCACGTGAATGGCGGACACTTGATTCAACTCCAAGAGCAAGACATCTTGCCTCTAATTGACGAGTTAGCATTAAGGTCCTATCAAGATCATCTTTTGAGTTATTTTGGGGCATTGGCTTCCTTTTTAGTGAGTGTTAGTAGTTTTTCAATGACCATTCGGTTACGGGTATACTCTTCATGGATTTCTTCGGCGCTAAGAGATTCCAGTTTTGGTAAATCGTGTGCCGCTAGAAGATCGAGTAATTGATCAACCTGGGTTAAGATTTGCGGGAGTGACTCACCCGCTAGGATTTTTTCCATTACTTTATGGGATTGGCTTTTAGATCCTATCAAAAGTGGTAGATCACCCGCCTTAAGGCCAGTTAGTTGCTTAAAATAATCCGGGTTCAGGGTAAACATTCAGGTAGCCCTTTAAAGATCTGCTATCTTTTTTAGTATAGGCGTTTTTTTTAAAAATCTAAGAAATGGGGTAAGGTATGGGATCCATGTCGATTATTGAAGGCAACGAGCTATTATTGCGACATTTAACCAAACAAGATTTACATGACTTTACATCCTTGGTCACCGATCCGTTATATGGCAAATACTCTCCCTTAGGAAGGATCACAGAAGGGGCTGCTGAGTTAATGCTGAACAGCATTGTCGATAACTATGGAACTAATCAATACGAATTCTGGGTGGTGATGGATAAAGAACATGATTCTTTGGCAGGGTTTGTTGGGTATCACCCCGTCACATTTGAAGAGAAGAACCATGAGATGTATTTCGTCGGTTTTCATACAAAATATTGGGGCAGTAAATTTCCAGAACAAGCGTCACAACATGCTTGTGACTATGCTTTTAATCAGAAAAAAATTCCACAATTAATTGCCTTTGTACATCCGAATGATACAGCAGCCTTAATGTGTACCCAGATCCTAGAGGCTAAATTTGAAAAAGAAGCAAAATTCTTTGGTGCAACGATTTTTTTATTTTCAATTAATCAACAGGCGTTTAGTCATTTGCACCTTAGCAAGGCAGTTTAAGCTCGCGATGCCGTGTTTGCGTATTCTGTATTTTATCTTTAATGAGAGCAGATAAAGACTCAACCATATACACCGATCGATGCTGCCCCCCGGTACATCCAATAGCAATTGTCACATAACTACGGTTATCGGCTTCAAAATATGGGATCCAATTTTCAATGAATGTACTGATATCTTTGATTAAGCGATTTGCTTCAGGAATTTTTTCTAAATATTGGATCACAAGATGATCTAACCCGTTAAGAGCGCTTAATTCTGGTTCCCAATAAGGATTAGGGAGACATCGCACATCAAACACAAAATCAGCATCGGGTGGTAGTCCATGTTTAAAGCCAAAAGATTGTAACAATAATTGTATTTTCCCTTCGTGATGATGCGCAATCCGATCGCGTATTATATTATATAAGCCTTGCCGCGTCAGAAGACTGGTGTCTACAATTAAATCAGCAAGACTTGCGATTGGGGCTAATATCTCCAGTTCTTTTTGAATAGCTTCTCGAAGCGAAATACTAGAATTAGACAAAGGGTGTTTTCTTCGAGTTTCACTAAATCGTTTCAGCAGGGTATTCTCATCTGCATCAAGATATACAATTTCACATTTATTTTTTGTTTGGTTTAGGTCTTTAATAACATTCTTGAACTGAAGGGAATTTGAAGGATAATTACGCGCATCAACACTAACAGCAACCGTAGGATGGGTGCTACCGAGTTGGCCTTGCAATTCAGGAACCAGTAAAAAAGGTAAATTATCAATACAATAAAATCCAAGATCTTCTAGGGCATGCAACGCAATTGTTTTGCCTGATCCTGATCTCCCACTCACAATAACCAAACGCATTTTGTGACTACTCTTTCAACTTTTCTTTATGTTTTCGAACCTGTTCATCAAGTTTGTCAATCAACATATCAATGCTGGCATACATGTCTTTTGAAGTGCTGCTGGCAACAATAGTGCCTCCGCCGGCTAAGTTTATGGTGGCTTTTGCCATTTGTTGGTATTTCTTATCCACTTCTAACGTGACATGAGAAGTCATGATATGGGAGGAGTGTTTATCTAATTTTTTGAACTTAGCCTTAACATGTTGACTTAGGCCATCTGTCAGCTCGAGACCATGCAGGGCGGTTATTTGTAAAGGCATAAAAATCTCCTATTTTAAGTTAACACTCAAATTCTTTCTTTCAGTGGAGGTAGGAACACGCATGGCTTCACGGTATTTAGTGACTGTTCTACGAGCAATGATTATCCCTAGTTCCTGAAGTCTCTTTGTGATCTTATGATCACTGAGGGGCGTTTGGCTAGACTCTCCAGCAATTATTTTTCGTATTTGAGAGCGAATGGCAGTAGAGGAAGCTTCCTTTCCGAGTGAAGAAGTGACTGAATTTGGAAAAAAATATTTTAATTCAAAGAGGCCTCTTGGGGTTAAAATTTGTTTTTGGGAGGTTATTCGAGAAATGGTTGATTCATGCAAATCCAACATACTGGCCACATCTTGCAAATTAAGTGGCTTCATTGCATCTTCGCCATGCTCTAAAAATTCCTTTTGTTGCTCAATAATACATTTTGCCACCTTAAGAAGGGTTTCATTGCGAGTTTTGAGTCCTTTTAAAAACAATTTTGCTTCTTTTAAATGTTCTTTAAAAGGATGTAGTTGTTCGGTATTTTTTGCAGTTTGAATAAACGAAAGGTGGTTGGCATTTAAACGAATATTTGGAATGCCTTCTTTGTTTAAAGAAACTATGAATTGTTGCCCTTTTTTAGATACTACAATATCTGGCATCACGTACTCTGATTTTCTTGAGAAAACTTTAGTACCTGGTCTTGGGTTTAATGACTTCAAGATTTTAATAGTTTCTTTTAAAGCGTGCTCATTCAAGTTTAATTTTGATTTAATGAGTTCATAATTCTTTTTTCCTAAATCCTCTAAACAGGATGAAACCAGTAGTTTAGCTTCAGGGATCCACGGACAAGATTTGGGTAGTGCATCAAGCTGAATGCTTAAACACTCAGCTAAGTTACGAGCTCCGACGCCAATAGGATCAAATAGATGGATTTTAGAAAGTACATTTTCTATTTCAAGCATAAGGGGTTTTACGGAAAAGCTCTCTTGAATTTCTATTAGAGAAGTTAACAAATATCCCTCTTCTGAAATGGAATCAATGAGAGCTGTTGCAATGGCTTGCTCCTCTTCTGAAAGATGGGATAATTCCATTTGCCAATACAGATGTTGTCTCAGAGTTGTTTCATGACTCTTATGTGATAAGAGGTCGATTTTTGAGTTTTTTGGTTTTGATTCACTATATGATTGATACAATTGATCCATGGGGTAGTGAGGTTCATCTGTTTCGAGAGAGTCTGGTAAGGTGATCTCTACAGAAACGTTTTCCTCATGTGATTCAACTTGTTCTAAAAGCAAGTTCGTTTCTAATACATTGCGAATTTCTAATTCAAGATCGAGTGAAGACAGCTGCAACAGCCGAATGGCTTGCTGCAGTTGAGGGGTCATACTGAGTTGTTGTCCTAGCCTTAGTTGTAGTGTGGGTCGCATACCTTTACTATAGCGAAGACCCAATTATTTATAAAGGTAACTTATGTTAAAAACATATGACCAACTACAATTAACTTCTTTAAAGCTTAAATTCTTCACCCAAATACACTTTTCGAACTTCGGGGTGGGTTAAAATATGCTCGGTCGATCCTTCTGCAATGACCCTACCATTATTCACAATATAGGCTCGGTGGCAAATATCTAGGGTGTCTCGGACGTTATGATCGGTAATAAGGACTCCTATACCACGCTGACAGAGCTCGTTGGCAATTTGTTTAATATCAATAATAGAGATGGGATCAACACCTGCAAAGGGCTCGTCTAGCAACATAAACTTAGGCTTTCTGGCAAGCGCTCTGGCAATTTCTACTCTGCGACGTTCTCCGCCGGAAAGCGTAAATCCCATTGTATCGCGAATATGGTTGATTCGAAATTCATATAATAAATTTTCCAGCATTGTTTCGCGTTCTATTTTGTCGAGATCCGTTCTGGTTTCTAATATGGCTAAAATGTTATCCGAAGCTGTTAATTTTCGAAATACCGAGGCCTCTTGTGGTAAATACCCAATGCCTAATTCTGCCCGAGTATGCACTGGCAGTTGCGTAATATTAGTATGATTTAAATATATTTCTCCTTTATCAGGATGAATAAGCCCTAGCATCATATAAAAACAAGAGGTTTTACCAGCACCATTAGGTCCTAATAACCCTACAATTTCACCGCTGTTAATACTTAATGAGATCTGATCAACAATGGTGCGAGATTGATAAGACTTGGATAAGTCATTGACGGTGAGATTATTCATTTGTTTTTGTTTCCTTTGGAGATAAGTGTATGGTAGTCAGATTACCGGGAATTGGCTTTGAAGAGAGAACCTGAGTGTCTACATCATACGTGAGGCTATTGCCAGAAATAGTATCGCCATTTTGAGTAAAATGTGCTGGATGTCCAGTCGCTAAAATAGATTTTATTTTTCCCTTTGTGTCACGAAGCAGTATTAAAGTTTCAGAGGTTACTCGCATTAGCCCTTGTTCCATGATGACATGTCCTCGGTAAATAGCCTTTCCTTGTTGATCGTCAAATTCTACTGAATCCGCTTGAATTTTAAGGAAATTTTCATTTTCAGGGAGGGTTAAATTATCTGCAGAAGCATTTGTTAGAAAAAATATTAAAAACACCAAAAATAAATTAATGAGTGGTTGTATAATATGTTTTAACATCACGTAATAACTCCACGGTGCCTTGTTCTAGAAAGGCACGCATGCCAGTACCAGTAATCACTAATCCGGGTTTTGTCAATTTAATAAATTTTTGACTTTCTGCATACTGTTCTTTGGGTTGATATTGGAGCTCTTCCGTTTCTAATAAAATAGGAATGGCAGTAAGCGTTTCAGGTCGCTTTATCACAACCTGTTCATGTAATAAAATGTTTTCTAAAATACCTAGCGTGGGTTGTTTTATTTGTCCAAATTTTGAATCAATATACCAAATGGTGCCGTCAGGCTTATAAATTGTTAGATGAGGTGTATTTAAGTGTGATTTTTGGGTTTCAGGCATATATGCCCAATATTTTGCAGATAGCTCATTTTTGAGATTGCCCTCTTTGGTATACATAGAGACAGCAACATGTGTCATATATTCTTGGGGTTTTTTGTCGATATGGACTTTTCTTCCTAATGGATCTCGATCCACGTTCTTAATGAAAAAAAAGAGCGCGATGCTGAATATCAATAAAGTAACCAATGTTATGTTATTTTTCACAAAACGCCTGCTTTAAAGAGATCATGCATATTTAGTGCGCCTACCAATTTACCGTGTTCGTTTACAACGGGCAGAACTAAAATCTTTAATTTTTGCATGAGCGCAATAGCTTCTGTTGCCAATAAATTAGATTGAATAGAGGTGAATTGAGTTGTCATCACTTCTTTGATAGGGGTTTGATGAATATCGACACTGCGTCCTAAGGTTCTGCGAAGATCACCATCGGTAAAGACTCCGAGCATTCGATCGGGATCTTGCAATGAGACAATGGTGGTAAATCCTAAGCGTTTTTCGGACATTTCAATCAGCGCTTTAGATAGCAATGCGTCTTCAGTTACCCGGGGCACCAGATCATCTGTATGCATGAGATCGGCGATGGTTAATAAAAGTTGTCGACCCAGGCGTCCACCCGGGTGAGATTTAGCAAAATCCTGAGCGGTAAACCCCCGCGCATCTAGCAAGGCGAGTGCAATCGCGTCTCCCATCGCCAAAAGTGCAGTGGTACTGGTGGTTGGCGCAAGCCCAAGGGGGCACGCTTCTTTTCGAATGCCAATATCAAGATGTATCGTTGAAAACTTTGCCAACGTGGAATTAATGGAGCCTGTGAGCGAGAGAATTTTAACGCCTAAGCGCTTAATAAGAGGTAATAAGGTTAAGATTTCTGCCGTTTCCCCAGAATACGAAAGCGCCAAAACCACATCCTTGGGGGTGATCATTCCTAAATCACCATGGGATGCCTCAGCAGGGTGTAAGAAAAGCGCGGGGGTTCCTGTACTGGATAAAGTAGCGGCAATTTTACGGCCAATATGCCCTGATTTTCCAATGCCAGTGACGACAACGCGGCCTTCGCAGCCTAATAGCGTTAGGCAAATATCCACAAACTCATTATTAATTTTAGTGGTTAACTCACTGATGGCCCTGGATTCCGTTTCGAGCACCGAAAGACCTTGAGCAATAATTCTTTGTTTATCAATTGAAAATTTGTGTTGCATCAAAGGCTTGTGTTCATCAACTAACATCATTTGTTCCTAAATCCTCAATTCTGATCCTTTTAATATCATACCAGGTATTTGCCTAATTTAAAGCGCAATCCATCGCAAAAAGTCCCTTAAAAACGCTGGAACTTTTCTTATCATTCCTACAGTTACCAAGGCTGTTAACACCGCAGTTAACATGAAAATGGAGGGTATACTCACGCCTATTTTGAAACAAGCAATGGCTATTAAAGAAGCACTTGTCATAAAAAGCGCATTAATAATATTATTGGCGGCAATGATCCTAGAGCGTTCTTTTGGAGCACTTTGTTGTTGGATCAGAGTATAGAGAGGCACCACATAAATGCCGCCAAAAATCCCCATTAAGGTTCCATCGATTAGTACTCGCCAGTTGAATGGATTTTGAATAAAGTGCACTGCATCTAAAATTTGAATTGACTTGTCGCAATGGAAGATTGAAAAATCAAAAGCAAACAATACCAACCCAATAGCACCAAACAACACTAATCCCATTTCATTTTTATGACGAGAGAGTTTGGCCACCAATAGCGAACCCATGCCTATACCAACAGAAAAAGTAATTAACAACAAAGTTGTTACCTGTTCATTACCCTGTAGAACCACTCGGGTATAATTTCCCATTTGAGTTAAAAATATCGATCCATAAAACCAAAACCAGGAAATACCAATAATCGAGTAAAAAACAACTTTATTTTGATATGCATTTTTGATAATGCTGCAAGATTCTTTAAAAGGAAAATAATGGATTTTAAGATTAGGCTCAAACGTTTTAGCCACGGG
>JBEICO010000024.1:0-12055 GCA_040383965.1 Francisellaceae bacterium | reverse complement strand
GAGCGTGGCTCTCGAATGGCTTTACGACGTAATCGTATATTTTTCGCGCGCACTTCGCAGACTCGTTTCGCAAAAAATTCTGCGTCTACCTCGTAATACTCGCCTCGCTCAGCTTACGCTTCGCTTCCTTGGCTCGCATCGGATGAATATGAAATTGATGTTGGGAATTGCTGCATTAGGACTTTCTTTGCCTGCTATGGCAAATCAGGAATATGTTCCTTATGTTGGGGCAGATGTTAAATGGAATAATATGCAGTTTAAAACAGCAACAGGTAAAGACTTGATCCAAAAAAACTACCCGCAAGGTAATCTATTTGGTGGTGTTAAGTTTAACGAATGGGTAGCGCTTGAGCTTGGGTATCAAAGTACCACTCAAAAGAGCAAGACAGCTACTGTAGGGGTTGGTGAACGATTTTTTGGAGATATCAATTCGCCTCCAGGTTCGCTTAGCACAAAAACCAAAACAAAAATCTCAGGCTTTAACCTCAATGTGGTTGGATTTTACCCTATATTTGAGGAATATTGTTTGAGTCTTTTTGGATCTGTTGGCTTAGCGCAGTTGAAACTCAAGTCCCATTTAGACTTCACAGTTCCACCAAGCCCACTTGTCACTAGTCGCGATTTTTCTAAACGAAAATTGGTACCAAGGGCAACTGTTGGTATTCAGCATATGTTGAATGACAACATCGGTGTTCGCGCCATGTTGGCTTGGGAAAGAACTTCTGCATTTAAGAAGGTTTATGCTAAAAACTCTACGCTTTACATGAGCCCTAAAGACAGCAAAAGTATTGGGCTTGGGGTTTTTTACAGCTTTAAATAAGCTTTAAGTCTCCTCTCAACCGTCAATCTACCCATACCAAAAGTATGGGTAGATTTGTCTTTAGCCCTTCTTAATTAATATTTGACAGAAAGACTGGCTTTCGATAAAGTTAGCCTCTTGCTGAGACGAGATAAAGATCCAGGGAGCCAGATAACATGAAAAGAACCTATCAACCAAGCAAATTATGCCGTAAACGTAAGCATGGATTTTTGGTGCGAAGCAGAACCAAAGGCGGTCGCTTAGTGCTGAAGAATAGACGCCTTAAAGGCCGAAAGAAACTGGCCGTATAAGGTTTTGCCAGCTCAGGATCACTCTTTTACCAGATCTCACCGGTTACTTACTCCCGCCGATTTTCAGGCTGTTTTTAAAGATCCCATTCGTGCGAGAAGCCCTTATTTTACCGTTCTAGCGCGAGAAAATGAGGAAGCAAAGGCTCGACTTGGGGTTATCGTTGCTAAACGCATGGTGAAGCGCGCGGTACGCCGCAATGCAATTAGACGCATTATTAGAGAAAGTTTTAGATCTAACCAGGAAGTTTTGGCTGGATTAGATATTGTTGTTTTAATACGTTGCCCTCTCGCAAAACAACCGAATAAATTCTATTTTGAAAGCTTAAAGCAGCAATGGCTGGAATTAAACACACAGCGAAAAAAATAGAATAACCTTGATACCTGTGTAAGATAATCTTATAGTCCTATATAAGATTATCTTAAGGACAAGCTAGAGTGAGGCTTACAGATAAACAAAAAAGCATTATTGTTGATAATTTCCTAAGTGTTTTTAACAACATTAATGCAGAATTACGCCTATTTGGTTCTAGGGTGGATGATAAAAAACTAGGGGGGGACATTGATCTCCTTATTACATGCTATGTAAAAGGATATCAAGAGCTATCTGAATTAAAAGAAAAATATGAATTTTTATTGCAGAAAAAAATGGGTAACCGTAAAATTGATATTGTATTAGAGTTTAACGAAAACTGTAAAAAATTACCCGTCGTTATTAATGCAAGAGTGCATGGGGTTTTGTTGGCAATAACATCTTTTAATATGGGAACAACTATGTTGGATGAGAAAAATATTCTTTATCAAAGGTTAAGGTCTTATATTGATGTAATCAATTTTAATTTAGAAACCGAGGAAAAAGTAGAAAAGTTAATTAAAGATCTTAAGCTGTATCCCATGACGGAAAACGTTTTAATTGCATTATCAACGGAACAAAGAGCTTTTATAGATTCATTAATCTATCGGTTTCTTATTATTCAAGATTATGCCAGTGCAAAATTATTTCCACTCATTGCACAAATTATTACTAGCCAGCCGCAGCAACCTTCCTGGTTTGATATTTTAGCTTTAATGGAAAAGCACCAAGTTATTTCATCAGAAGAACAATGGGACAAGCTAAGAAAGCTTCGCAATTTACTTTCTCATGAATATGAGAATATCCCTAATTTGCGTGCTATTGATATTAACCGGCTTGTTGAATCATTACCTAGCTTTTATAGTCAATTACAACTTATGAATAACTATGCTAAGAAATTGGAGTCAAGTAAAACAGCATAAAAGAAAGACAGAATACATTTTTCTGGGTGGCTGAAAATCAACCAGTTGGTGGACAATTTTCATTTGAACCCATGCCTGTAAAAGAAAAATAACTAACTAACAATTTTTAGCTGGATTACATACCGTAGTATTGGTACGATGTACCCTACCCAAATAACCAAATACATTTTCTGAAAGACGAAGTTTTGAGGGCTTAAAGCAGCAATGGCTGGAATTAAATGTACAGCGGAAAAAGGCATAATGGCCTTGATAGCAATTTACCAATATTGCCTGCGTCCTTTACTTGGAAATCATTGTCGATTTCATCCCGGTTGCTCGGAGTATGCGAAAATAGCTATTACACGCTTTGGGGTTTTAAAGGGCGGTTTGATGTTTTTTCGAAGAATTTTGAAGTGCCATCCTTGGCACGAAGGCGGGTTTGATCCCGTTCCACCTTATTAAGGAGTTATTGTGAACACGCAAAATATACGATTTTTTCTAATGGCAGCCTGTATCGCGATTGGTATGTTGTTGTATAACGCTTGGAAAGAAGATTATGCACATAAGCCGGTTGCTATATCCAAAGAACAGGCTATTAAAGAACAAGCGCGCATTGTGGCAGATAATGATATCCCCGCTAGCTTTGATGAGAAAAAATCAATACCGGGCTCCGTCGCGGCACAAAACTCGATGCCTGTTGTGATAGAGGCCGATCGTCATGTTAAAGTTAAAACGGATGTGTTTGATTTAACCATTGATAAACAAGGTGGCGATATTGTTCAGTTGATATTGTCCGATTACGCAGAAGATCAAAAAACGTTTGGACGTGGCTATGTGTTATTCGATAACTCTCCTAAACGCTACTATATTGCGCAATCTGGTTTGGCGGGAGAGCAAGGCCCGGATCTCAGAGGTGTGGGCAGAGCAAAATTTGCCACCTCAAGTCCTGAATATCAAATGATCGACGGAGAAAATGAGCTTACAGTAGATTTGAAAACGTATACGTCGCAAGGTGTTGAAATCACTAAGCGGTTTCATTTTCATCGCGGCTCTTACCAAATTAGTGTGGAATATGTCATCCAGAATAATGGACAAGTACCTTATTCTGGAAGTTTTTATGGGCGTTTGAAACGAAAACCAGAACCTGAAAAAGGCGGTGGGTTTTTAGGTGTTCAAACGTTTACCGGAGCTGCCATTCATACTCAAGATACGCCTTATAAAAAATTGGGTTTTAAAGATATTAAAGATAAACCAATTGAAGCAACGGTAGAAGGCGGCTTTGCTGCCATGGTAGAACATTATTTTGTGAGTGCGTGGGTGCCAAGTGCGACCACCACTAGCCAATATCGGGCTGAAAAATTGGACAATGATATTTATACGGTAGGATTAGTAGAGCCTGTCATTAGCGTTCTGCCTGGTGAAGAAAAAAGCATTAAGGCGACGCTGTATGCAGGACCAGAAATTACCGAAGATCTAAAAGCATTAGCGCCGGGGCTTGATCTGGCTGTGGATTATGGAATTTTATGGCCTATTTGCCAACCTATTTTTTGGTTGCTAAAACAATTGGAAGATCTCACGGGTAATTGGGGCGTTGCCATTATTTTGGTGACCGTCATTATTAAATCGTTGTTTTATAAGCTCTCTGCCAGCAGTTATCAATCCATGGGCAATATGCGTAAATTGCAGCCCAGAATGGAAGCTTTAAAAGAGCGTTATGGCGAGGATAAACAAAAGTTTTATCAAGCTGTAAAAGAATTATACAGTAAAGAAAAAATAAACCCGCTGGGAGGATGCTTGCCTATTTTGGTGCAAATTCCAGTCTTTATTGCTTTGTATTATGTGTTGCTCGGCAGTGTCGAATTGCGAGAAGCGCCTTTTATGCTTTGGATAACAGATCTATCTGCAAAAGATCCGTTTTATGTTCTGCCTATTTTGATGGGCGCTAGCATGATTATTCAGCAGAAGCTGAATCCAGCACCGGCAGATCCGATCCAAGCAAAGGTCATGATGTTTATGCCAGTTGTGTTTACGGTACTTTTCTTAAGCTTCCCCTCAGGATTGGTATTGTATTGGTTCGTGAATAATATGCTCTCGATTGCACAACAATGGGCTATTACTCGAAAAATTGAACGTGCTCACAAAGCCCATGGTGCAAAATAATGCAGATACCATTGTGGCTGAAGCCACTCCTAAAGGTAGGGGTGGCGTTGGTGTGGTTCGTATATCCGGACCTGAAACCGCAAACATTGCCGAAAAAATTCTAACCCTAGTTCCAAAAATTCGTAGTGCCGAATATCTACCGTTTTTAAGTGAAAAGGGAGAAGTTTTGGATTATGGTGTGGCAGTATTTTTTAAAGCCCCACACTCTTTTACCGGCGAAGATGTTTTAGAATTGCAGGGACATGGAAGCCCGGTGATTATGGAAAGCTTGGTACAAACGGCTATTCAAGCCGGAGCACGGTTAGCGGCACCGGGAGAATTTTCGCTTCGCGCTTATCTGAATAATAAGATGGATCTGCCTCAAGCAGAAGCGGTTGCGGATCTCATCAATGCCACTTCAAAACAAGCTGCACAAGGCGCACTGCGATCCTTACAAGGCGTTTTTTCGCGTTCCATAGAAGCCATTATTCAGGGCTTAATTCAGTTGCGGATGTTTGTAGAAGCGGCAATTGATTTTCCAGAAGAAGAAATTGATTTCCTAGAAGATAATAGAATTGTTGCTATGATTCAAAACTTAAAAAAACAAATTAAAGAGGTACAGCAGCAAGCTGAGCAAGGGGTATTGTTGTCACAAGGGTTAAGAATGGTCATTGCAGGTCTTCCCAATGCCGGAAAATCCAGTTTGTTAAATAAACTTTCCGGGCAAGAAAGAGCTATTGTCACGAATATTCCAGGAACTACGCGGGATGTATTGCGAGAGCAAATTTTGATAGACGGGTTAATGATAGAGTTAGTAGATACAGCTGGCTTGCGAGTGGGTGCAGAGGTGATTGAACAAGAAGGAATAAAACGTGCTTTAGCAGAAATCACTTTAGCAGATCATGTTATTTGGGTGGTAGACGGAACCACTCTAAAAAAACCAGAAGATCTAACCTTTCTTACAGAATGGTTAGCACAATTTCCGAAAGAGATTGGTGTTACTGTTTTATATAATAAAATAGATAAATTAGGCATCCCTGCAGCTGTTGAAGAAAAAGAGGGTTTTACGGTGGTTTCAGTTTCGCTTAAAACGGGCGAAGGAGAAACGTTATTTCGAGATCATCTCAAAAAAATGGCAGGATTATCTGAAGGAAGCGAAGGCAACTTCACTGCGAGGCGGCGTCATTTGGATGCGCTCTCTCAAGCAATGCAGCATGTGGTCGAGGGAGAAAGACAACTTTTAAACCATAAGGCCGGAGAGCTTTTGGCAGAAGAATTATTATTGGCGCAAAGAGCGTTAGATGAAATTACCGGTAAAGTAACGAGCGATGATTTACTCGGTAAAATATTTTCTGAATTTTGTATTGGAAAATAATTATGAACTATTCTAAAAAATTTGATGTAATTGTGGTTGGCGGCGGACATGCGGGCACAGAAGCAGCTTTGGCTTCTGCCAGAATGGGGGCTATCACTTTATTGTTAACTCATAATATTGCCACTGTGGGTGAAATGTCTTGTAATCCGGCTATTGGAGGCATTGGCAAAGGCCATTTGGTACGAGAAATTGATGCAATGGGCGGCGCTATGGCAAGGGCTGCTGATAAAGGCGGGATCCAGTTTCGCATTTTGAATCAGAGTAAAGGTCCGGCGGTGCGGGCAACCAGAGCTCAAGCCGATAGAATACTTTATAAACAAGCCATTCGGAGTATGGTTGAAAATCAGCACAATTTAAGTTTTTTTCAACAAGCGGTAGATGATTTTATCGTCGAGAATGGACGTGTGTGTGGTGTTGTCACGCAGGGCGGTGTGCGATTTCTTGCTAAAAGTGTGGTGCTCACCACAGGTACTTTTTTAGGTGGTAAAATTCATATTGGGGATTGCCAATATGCAGGAGGGCGTGCCGGGGATCCTCCTTCTATTGCTTTAGCGCATCGTTTGCGAGAGCTTCCGTTTAGAGTGGGTAGATTAAAAACCGGAACTCCGCCTCGGATCGATGGTAGAACCATTGATTTTTCAGCGTTAGAGGAACAACAAGGCGATGAACCCACCCCTGTATTTTCATTCTGGGGGGATCGGTCGGAACATCCTGAACAGCGCTCTTGTTTTATCACCCATACGAATGTGAATACCCATGAAATTATAGCGGCTGGATTACAACGCTCGCCCTTGTATACAGGTGCGATTGAAGGCATTGGTCCCCGCTATTGCCCTTCTATTGAAGATAAAATTGTGCGCTTTAGTGAGCGTTCTTCACATCAAATCTTTTTAGAGCCAGAAGGGTTAGAAACCCATGAAATTTATCCGAATGGAATTTCCACAAGTTTGCCATTTGATATTCAAGTGGCTTTGGTGCAGTCGATTCGAGGGTTAGAAAACGCGCAAATTACGCGCGCTGGCTATGCTATAGAATATGATTATTTTGATCCCCGAGATTTACACACCACCCTAGAGACAAAGCCGTTACAGGCGCTTTTTTTTGCAGGACAAATTAATGGAACAACTGGGTATGAAGAAGCTGGCGCGCAAGGGTTGCTAGCTGGCATTAATGCGGCTTGTTTAGCATTAGATCGCGAGCCTTGGTCTCCCAAACGCAGCGAGTCTTATCTTGGCGTATTGGTAGATGATCTGATCACGATGGGAACTAAAGAGCCTTACAGAATGTTTACGAGTCGCGCTGAATATCGGTTAACTTTACGCGAAGATAATGCGGATTTTCGATTAACTCCCATTGCACGTAAGCTTGGGATCTTAAGTGATGCCAACTGGCGCCAATTTGAAGAAAAACAAGAAGCCATTATTAAAGAAACGGATCGGTTGAAAACCCTAAAAGTTTTAGATCTTTTAAAACAACCGGAGATAACGTATCAATCCTTAATGCAAAGACAAAATATCGGACCAGGAACAGAAGATTGTGCTGTTGCCGAGCAGGTTGAGATTCAAGTCAAATATGCGGGATATATTAGCCGTCAAGCAAAGGAAGTGGATCGATCCGAGCGTTATGGATCGTTACGAATTCCAAAGGAATTGGACTATTCGAATATTCATGGATTGTCTACTGAAATTGTTGAAAAATTAACCAGCGTTAAACCAGATACGCTTGGCCAAGCCGCTCGAATTCCAGGCGTGACTTCAGCTGCCGTTTCTTTATTATTGGTGTATTTAAAAAAGAGTGGAATTTTACGTGAGTGATCCAAGATCATTAAGTGCTATGTTGGCGACAGGCATAAAAGCGTGTCATTTAAACCTTGCAGCATCGGTTCAAGAGAAATTGATCCAATATATCGAGCTCTTATCCCAATGGAATAAGGTTCATAATTTAACGGCGATTCGAGATCCTAAAGACATGATCCATAAGCATGTGTTGGATAGCTTAAGTCTGGTGCCCTATTTGCATTCTGGGAAAGTAGTGGATGTAGGAACAGGTGCTGGAGTTCCTGGGATCCCTTTGGCGCTCGCGCTATCCGATTTGGAATTTACGTTATTAGACAGTAATCAAAAGAAAATTACCTTTGTGCAACATGTGATACTATCCTTAAAATTGACGAATGTGCGTGCAATCTGTACGCGAGTGGAGGCATATCAGCCGCCAGAGCCTTTTGAATGGGTGGTATCCCGTGCTTTTGCTTCCCTTTCAGACTTTATTCGTCTTTCTCAGCATCTATGTCAAAAAGAGGGAAGAATGATTGCAATGAAGGGCGTAATTGATCCAGCAGAAGTGGCGACAATTTCTTCGCATTTAATCCTTGAAGCAATACAACCCGTGAAGGTCCCTGGCGTAGAAGCTTCTCGGACTTTGGTTTTTATAACGAAAAATAAACAAGGGGAAAACGGTGAACAGTAGGGTTATAGCTTTTGCTAACCAAAAAGGAGGAGTTGGCAAGACAACCAGCTCTGTTAATTTTGCAGCGGCCTTAGCGGCATTGCATCATACGGTGTTGTTAATAGATCTAGATCCTCAGGGTAATGCGACCATGGGAAGCGGTGTAGACAAATACAGCGCAACGGCAACCACCAATGAAGTGCTACAGGGCGAGTTAAGCATTGATGCTGCCATTATTCCAAAGACTATTGGCGAATATGCGTTATTAGCTGCGAATGGTGATCTTACCGTAGCAGAAGTCGCCTTATTAAGAACGCCACACCAAGAAGAAAATCTTAAAAAGGTTTTAAATTCCATCCGAAATCAATATGAATATATTATTATTGACTGTCCACCCTCTTTAAATATGCTAACGCTAAATGCTTTGGTTGCTGCAGATTCCGTGATTATTCCACTGCAATGTGAATATTATTCTTTAGAAGGGTTAACTGCTTTAATGGGCACTATTGAACAGATCCAACAAGGCTTAAATCCAAAGTTGGCAGTGGAAGGGATTTTGCGAACAATGTACGATCCGCGCAATCGTATGGCGACTGAAATTTCCGCTCAATTAATTATGCATTTTGGAAATAAAATTTATCAAACAGTAATACCGCGTAATATTCGCTTGGCAGAGGCTCCCAGCCATGGATTGCCAATCCTATTGTATGACAAAAGCTCTCGCGGGGCAGAAGCTTATATGGCTTTAGCCCGCGAGTTTTTAAAACACCAAGAAATTATACCCATGCTGGAAATGGCTTAATATCAGGAGGAAAATGAATGTCATTTAATAAAAAACAAAGCAAAATTGGTAAAGGCATTGAGGCTTTATTAGGGGCTGCACATCTTTTAAATACCACTGAACAGTCAGATCGTAGAGAGAATACAGGTGAAACAAACACCTCTTCGGATGTTATGCTTGAATTAGAAATCAGCCAATTAGAACCAGGGATCTTTCAGCCCAGAAGCGAGATCACTCAGGAAGAACTTGTTTCGCTTGCAGATTCCATTCGCGCACAAGGGGTTTTGCAACCTATTTTAGCGCGACCAAATGGTAAAAACCAGTATCAAATTATAGGCGGAGAGCGGCGTTGGCGCGCAGCAAAAATGGCGGGTTTAAAAACGATCCCAGCTGTTATTAAGGATGTTTCAGAAGAAACCGCTATGGCCATGGCGCTGATTGAAAACATTCAACGGGAGGATCTTAATCCCTTGGATGTGGCACGTGCGCTGGATCGCATGGCAAATGACTACAATTTAACCCATGATCAAATAGCAACGGTTATCGGGAAATCTAGAGCTTCGGTAACCAATTCCTTGCGACTCCTGTCTTTATCAGAGAACGTTAAAAAGTTATTAGAAAAGAAAAGTTTAGATGTGGGGCATGCCAAGGTTTTGCTTTCCCTAAAAAATGATGAACAAAACGAAGCAGCCAGAAGTATTATTGAAAAGGGGCTTTCAGTTCGGGAAACTGAAACTTTAGTTAAAAGAATGATGGAGTTGGTAACACCTCGAGGTCCGATAAGTGCTGTCACGAAAATGGATCCCGACGTACAGCGTTTGAAAAATACACTGTCAGAAAAACTTGGTGCATCCGTTAATATTATTCAAGGTAAAAATGGTCAAGGAAAACTCGTGATTCATTATTCTAGCCTAGATGAATTACAAGGTATTTTGGCACATATTCAGTGATTTTAAAGTTTTTCCCCTCTCCCGTTCACGGGAGAGGGTGGCGCAAAGCGCCGGGTGAGGGTAAAAATGTTAGATCATGTTTCATTTGCAGTAAAAGAGTATGACAGTAGCATTAAATTTTACGATGCTACTTTAGATATACTAGGATATCAGAAAGAAATTTCATTAGAGTATCCCGGCGTTAAAGCCTCAGGATATGGAAACGGTAGCAAAAGGCCCTGTTTATGGATAAGCGCTGGTGGGGCGCAAGAACATGAGACCATTGGCAGCGCCCTAGGCGTCCATTTTGCTTTTAATGCGCCAAGTGCAGAAGCGGTTAATAAATGGTATGCAAAGTGCTTAGAGCTGGGAGGTAAAGATAACGGTGCTCCAGGACCTCGTGCTCATTACCATGCAAATTATTATGGGGCGTTTATCATTGATCCTAATGGCTGGCGTATAGAGGCATGTTGTCATCATTATCAGCCTTAAAAAATCTTCAATTTAAAAACCGAGTTTTATTTAAAACAGCGTTTGTTCAGCTATTGTTTTTGTGTTTGGCAAGCGTGTTTTTGGCATATGTTCTTACATTCCAAGCCGCCAGCAGTTTCTTGCTTGGGGGCTTGGTTTCCATTGTACCTGCACTTTTATTTGGAAAAATTTATTTTAAAAAAAGAAGCGTAAGAGCTGCCAGAAGTATTTTAAACGCTTTTTATATAGGAGAAGCGCTAAAATTGCTGGTAACAACATTGTTATTTGCTATAATCTTTTTGCAGAAAAATGTCTTGGCGGGCTGGGTGTTTTCGGGCTATATTACGGCATTATTAGTATATTTTCTATTATTAATACGCTTTATTGATCAAAAATGAAAAAAAGCAACCTGCAAAGCTATCTTGAACTATCGTTTGCGCAATTTTGCATTGGGGCCAATATTATTCTGGGAAAATTCTTGATGGATTATTTCCCGCTTTTCTCTTTGCTGGTCATTCGATTTACGTTAGCGTTTGCAATAGCCTTAGGGTTGCTTTTTTTAAAAGAAAAGCATGAAAAAGTACTGGCAGAGTATCAATCGCTTAGCAGAACCGATTGGGGAATATTGTTTGTTCAGGCGCTTTGCGGAGGTTTCTTGTTTAATATTTTTGTGCTCTATGGGTTGCAGTATACCACTGCAACGGTAGCAGGGATTATCAACAGTGCGGTGCCTGCGTTGGTGGGCCTTTTTTCTTTTCTTATTTTAAGAGAAAGATTAACGCGAGAAAAAAGTTTTGCCATTTTACTTTGTGTGATTGGCATTATTATTTTGGGATGTGACAAAATAAATGAAACAAGTGAATCAAACCGCAACCTGTTCGGTATGTTTTTGATCATAATGGCAGTTATTCCTGAGGCTTTATATACCATTTTTGCAAAACTTTTAAAAACCCGAATTTCCCCAATGGCCAACACCGTGTTAATGAACTTATTTAATGCGATATTGTTTTTGCCTTTTGCAATAGGCGATAAACTGTCGGCTTTGAGTGATCTCTCTTCGTTCCTTTGGATCTTAGTCTTCTTATATGGATTAAGTACTATATTCTTTTTTTGGTTTTGGCAGCGTGGGGTTACCTATGTCACCGCCAATACGGCTGCCTTGTTTATGGGGGTTATGCCTATTAGTACTACGTTATTGGCTTATATTTTTCTAGGTGAAGCATTATCCATATTTGATGCTATAGGGTTAATTTGTGTGATGATTGCTATTTACATTGGCACTCGAGGAAGCTCTAAAATTTCGTCCGTGCCTATTGAAACAGAAGCATAAATTATCTTTCCCCCTTCTCTCCTTAGTGAGAAGTTATTCTTCAAATATCTCTTCTAAAGTTTCTTTCTCTAAAATTCGTCCACTCCAATTTAAAAGGGTTTCTGAACGTGTCCTACCGGTGATGTAGTTTGACATGCATGCCAAAGCTTTAATTCAATTTTGAATATCTTTTAAGCCCAACAAGACTTAATGCCATCAACATGATAGGTTATAATCCTACATTC
>JBEICO010000023.1:0-12109 GCA_040383965.1 Francisellaceae bacterium | reverse complement strand
GCCTCCTTACATTCCGGTTTTAGTAAATGAATTACCAGAATAGAGGTCTAGCCATTTTGTAGCAATTACCCACTTCTTTTCAGCTAATAGAATATGGGTTTAGCTACTCATATTAGTCTCACATGTTTCTGAACCCCGACACCATTTTAAAAAACCTTCAACAAAAATCTATTTCAGATTCTCGACTCAATCTATTAAAGCAAACCTAGCACCCCTTAGTCGATCCGATATTTATCGGATGTTTTTTAGACCCTCCAAATTGTCTTCCCGAGCAATTCCGATTTTTGACGATCCATTTTCAAAACAATTAATTTTCGCTTTTCGGAAACATTTTTTAATGATAATGCGAGGGATCTCTTTTGATGCAAAAAACTGAGATCTCTCGTTTGCCACTTAAAAGGCCCTTTGATACCTTAAGTTATAGCGTTAAGAAAGGTTATCTTTTGATGCAAAAACTGGAGATGACAGCCGGTCAAAACTACAGTTTTTTAGCCAGCTTTGGTGTGCTGCAACACTAAGAATTTAGTACGTATTATCTTTTACAGAATTCTTTTAATACATATTTAATAACAGACAAGAGTACATTATTTATTAGATTTCATGTTTATTTAAAGTTTTACGCCACGACACAAACTCGGCAATACTTGCTGCCTCCCCAAGCCGCGCTCTACCAATTTGTTCCTAAAGGGTGATATCCATTCTGAAGCGAGTATTCCTAACCATTGCAACAAATGGGAGTCGGCAAGTTTATCCGTTAATTGACGAATAGAATGGTGATCGGGTTGTCGTAGCCCAGCATAGGATCCTAAGACATCTATAGAGCCAATATCCAAGCCATGCTTTTTAGCTTCCACTATTTTCTCAGCCAAAGTGGCAACATCCCTTAAGCCTAAATTAAAGCCCTGGGCGGCAATGGGCGTTAAAGTATTTGCAGCATTGCCAATTAACACAAATCCATTTCCATAAATAGACTCTGAACAGGCCAAGCGCAAAGGAAATTGCACCCGTTTCCCAATGTTAACAAGTCTACCTAATCTAAACCCAAACTGCTCTTGAAGACGCTTTAAATACTCTGTTTCAGAAAGTGCTAATAGCTGCTCTGACTCAACTAGCGAGGCAATCCAAACACTTTTTACACTGTTTTCGCCAAAAGGCAACATGGCAATGGCGCCATTTTCCAAAAACCGTTCATAAGCTACTCCCTGATGAGAGTGTTCTAAGTTAACATTAGCGACAATAGCCATTTGCTGATAATCATGGGTATTGATCCCAATCCCTTGAAACTTTCTAACAAATGATCCTGCACCATCTGCGCCCACCAATAGCTTGGCTTTCAATATTCTGCCAGACTCTAAAGTAATAACCCAAGATTTTCCAACTTCATCTTCCGTATGTTCTAACGTTACAATTTTATCAGGCCTAAAAATCTGAGTTTGATTATATATATTACTTTTACTTTTTTCGATGCATTGATATAAAGCCAGATCCAAATCATCTGCACTTACCACGCTGCCAAGCTCGGGTAGGTTTTGTGCTGCTGCTGTAATTCGAGTTTGACCAAAATGGCCTTTTTTAGAGGCATGAACAGTCAAGATAGGAGACGCATCGCTGCTTAATTCATTCCATACACCCATGGTTTTTAAACACTGTAAACTGGTATAGGATAATGCCAATGCTCTTGCTTCTAATTTCTGCCCATTCCTTACCAAAGGGGCATCTTGATCAATTATCGCAATTTTAAAATTCTGATCTTGTAAAGCGCACGCCAAACTTGCCCCTACCAATCCTCCGCCAACAATGACAATATCAAAATTCACAATACAACTTACCTATTTGAAAGCATTAATTGTTCAATAGCCTCTATCGTTTTAGGTGCATCCTTTGACAATACTTCACATCCTTCATTGGTAACTAAAATATCATCTTCGATCCTAACACCAATGCCCCACCATCTCTTATCTACAGCTTTATTGCCTTCTGCAATATATAATCCTGGCTCAACGGTTAATACCATACCAGGCTCTAATTTAATATATTCACCATTTAATTTGTATTCGCCTACATCATGTACATCAAGACCTAACCAATGACCACTATTATGCATATAAAACTGCCTGTAAGCCTGTTCTAGAATTAATTCTTTCACATTGCCTTTTAATATTCCCAATTGTACTAGGCCTTCGACTAAAACCTGAACAATTACTTCTTGCAGTTTATCCCATCTGGCTACATTTTTAACCCATGAAATCGACGCAAATTTTGCTTTTAACACTAATGCATAAATAGATTTTTGATCCTCTGTAAATTTTCCATTAATTGGATAAGTTCGGGTAATATCAGAAGCATAATATTGATATTCTCCACCCGCATCTACCAATACCAAATCACCTGAGTGTAGTGTTTTGTTATTTTCTACATAATGCAAAGTACAAGCATTATTGCCTCCACCTACTATCGAGGAGTAAGCCATAGATCGACACCCCTTTTTATAACATTCATGAAGAAATAGAGCTTCTAATTCATATTCCACCTTGTTAGGCTTACAGTTGCTGATTAACTCACGATGTGCATGAGCAGAAATGGTAGCGGCTTCGCGCATCAGTTTAATTTCTGCACTTGTTTTAATTAAACGCATTTCCGCAATTAACGCTGCAAAATCAACCCAAGTATCCGGTGCCACAACACCTGTCCTCGCTTTGGTTTTCACTTTATTCACCCAATTTGTCACACGTGCATCCCAGCTAGGATCAGTGCCTAGGGTATAAAAAATCTGTTGGCTATCTTCCATTAATTCTGGAGCTTTCTCTTCCAAATCCTGAAAAGAAAAAGCACGATCTGCACCAAATTCTTTTACGGCACCTTCTTTACCCGCACGTGCCCCAACCCAAATTGCTTGCAGCGTAATATTATCTTGACAGAATAAAATAAACTCTTGTTTACCTTCTTTTGATTTTCGCAGCATTAAACATGAATTTGGCTCTTTAAATCCGGTTAAATAATAAAAATGACTATTTTGGCGAAACGGAAATTCAGTATCATTGTTTCTGAAGATCAAAGACGAACTCGGTAATACAGCAATGCTCATGGGTGGCATTTTTTCAAATACTTGACGCCGTCGCCGTGCGAATTCTTCTCCAGTAATAACGCTGTTTTTATCCATAGCTAACCCTATATAAAGAAATTGAACTCACTAAAATTAATTCTCTAATTGACCCGCAATTAAACTCACTCTATCCTTATAACAGAGCATAAATTTAGTGAGATATCAATTGTGGAACCTGTAAAAACCATTGCCGTTAAGATTTTAAACAAAGAATACCAGATCAACTGCCCTGTAGACGCAGAAGAACAGCTGCATGAAGCTGCACATTTTTTTGACCAAAAAATGCGGGAAATCCGCAGTTCTGGGCGAGTCATTGGTTTGGAACGAATGGCTATTATGGCTGCTTTAAATATATCTCATGAGTTATTATTGTTTCGTCAGCAAAAAGAAGAATATGTTCATTCAGTCACCGAGCAAATTGAACGCTTGCAAAATAAGATAGACGAGGCTTTAATGGATGATTCAACCTTAAGGCTGGAAGTTAAAGAGGTTTAACGCTCATTGGCGTCTTTCTCGGGTGTTTGCAAGTACAACCTTACATCTTGAGCCGATAAGTTACCAACAGGGGGCCGTTTCCATTGTCGTTGTTGTGCATGTCTGCCTTCGAGTAGAAAGCCTGATACGATAACTTTGGCTCCCACTTGAACCAAAGGGTTCAAGGCAACGGTGTACAGCGGCACTTTTGAGGACGCCTCCCTATATTTATGGAACCAGTACTACCCCTAAAAAAACAATTAAGGCGCGACATTCGCGCAATAAGACTAAAGCTAAGTGCTGCAGAACAACAAGAAAAATCCAAATACCTGACTGAAAAAATCCTCAAATTGCCTGAATTTTACGCCAGCAAACACATTGCCGCTTATTGGCCCGTCAATGGAGAAATAAACCCCTTAGATCTTTTTCAAGAAGCGCATACTAAAGGCATAAAATGCTATCTCCCTTTTATGATCCACCCCTCGAAACACTTAGAGTTTATCGAATACCAACCTGAGGACGAATTAACCCAAAACGAAGCGGGGATCTGGGAGCCAAAATGGGATGCCAAACTTAAAATTCCAGCTTCCAACTTAGATCTGGTACTCCTGCCAATAGTTGCTTTTGATGAACAAGGTAATAGACTGGGAATGGGTGGCGGTTATTATGATAGAACTTTTGCTTTCCTAAAATCCCCAGCCCGCCCCAAAAAACCTTTTTTACTAGCGCTTGGCTATGAATTACAATGCGTAAACATAGTGCCAACTAACGACTGGGACATTTCTGTAAATGGCATTATGACTGAAGCACGATTTATTCGAATTTTTTAAGGTTGCAAATAATATTTAGGGATCCCAAATGAATTATTGGTTAATGAAATCTGAGCCCGAAACCTATAGCATCGATAAATTGCTAGCTGCCAAAAATCAAACGGATCATTGGGAGGGCGTACGGAACTATCAAGCCAGAAACTTTATGCGCGACAATATGAAACTAAAAGATAAAGCGTTTTTTTACCACTCAAATTGTGAGACTCCTGGTATTGCTGGGATCATAGAGATTGTTCGAGAAAGCCATCCAGATCCCACTGCATTAGATCCTTTTTCAATATATTATGATCCTAAAAGTACCCCAGAAAACCCCAGATGGTTTATGGTAAATGTACGTTGCTTAGAAAAATTTGAGAATATAATACCCCTTAGCCATTTAAAAACATATCCAGAGCTCAGCACTATGACTCTCTTGAAACCCGGTAATCGTCTATCCGTAATGCCAGTCTCACCTCATGATTGGAATTTTATTTTGACCCTACAAGAAAGGAAGTTAATTCATGGATCAAACAGAAAAAAAGAAAATTGCAGCTAAAGCTGCCATAGAATATATTGAGGAAAAAACTTTTATTGGCATCGGAACTGGTACCACCGTCAATCTATTTATAGACGAATTAGCCAAAATCAAACATCGTATTGAAGGTACGGTTGCCAGTTCAAAGGCCACAGAAGTACGACTAAAGTCCTTAGGTATTCCTGTATTTGATCTCAATACTATTCCAGAGCTGCATCTTTATATCGACAGCGCCGATGCCTATAACGCTCATTGTCAATTGATAAAAGGCGGCGGCGGTGCTTTAACCCGCGAAAAAATTCTAGCTGCTGCAAGCCTGCAATTCCTGTGCATTGTAGATGAGTCAAAAGAAGTAAAAGTTTTTGGCGAGTTCCCTGTCCCCATCGAAGTCATCCCCATGGCACGAAGTTATGTCGCACGTGAAATTGTTAAATTAGACGGAGATCCCGTTTACCGCCAAAACTTTGTAACCGATAACGGCAACATTATTTTAGATGTCCATAACTGGATAATCTCAGAGCCCATGCAATTAGAACGGACTTTAAACAATATTGCAGGTGTTGTGAGCAATGGTTTATTTGCCGATACCCCTGCTAATATGTTGTTAATAGGAACTTCGACAGGAATTAAGAAAATGTCCAGTTTAAAATTGAATTAGGATCTTTTAACCACTCTTTATGATGACTTCTATCTGAGATATCCCACTCATCGCGAGTAAATTCATCATCCGAAGTATCCAATAACAACCATTTTAAAAAATCTGCTACAACTTCTGGAGAAACTAATTTCTGAGTCTCTTTTAAAGAAATAAAGTCTTGAACCCCGGGTAAATGTTCTAGGGGCGTTTCACAGATAACAGCTTGCATGGGCGTATCTACCACGCCTGGCATTACACTGCCCACGCAAATATTATAGGCATCTAACTCCTTTTTACAACATTGATAGAGCATATATAATGCGGCTTTTGTCACACAATATACTCCCATCCCAGAACGCGCATAATGTGCTAATCCAGAAGAAATATGTAACACTCGCCCCCCTTTTAAACAAGGCAATAATCCTTGAGTTAAAAATAAGGGCGCCTCTACATTTAATTCAAAAGTGTTTTTCCAATCTTTAAGTTGAATATCGCTTAATAAACATAAGGGTTCGATAGTTCCTGCGTTATGAATTAGAGATATGTGCTGATTCAACTCTAATATATTTTCCACCACTTGCTTTCTATCTTCAGGCTTCGTGAGATCCGCCTGAATGATCTTAATTCTATCTGGATGGGTTTTTTGTGTAGCTTCTAGAGTAGCCAAATGCCTGCCTATCCCAATAATGGAACAACCTTGTTTTGCTAAGGCAACACTAAGCGCCTTGCCAATTCCTGTGCCCGCTCCTGTTATGACCACCGATTTTAACATGACTCACGTCCTTAATTTTGTGAGGTTAATTTAAGAAATTCTGCTCGGGCCATACTATCATCACGAATTTTGCCTAAGGTGATTGAAGTCGACATGGTAGAATTTTGTTTTTCTACACCTCGCATCATCATACAAAGATGTTTACATTCAACAATAACTCCAACGCCTTCTGCACCTGTCGCTTCTTGTATGGCATCTGCTATTTGCTGAGTTAACCGTTCTTGAGTTTGCAAGCGTCTTGCAAAAACATTAATAATACGAGGCACTTTGGATAACCCAATAATTTTACCGTTTGGGATATAAGCAACATGACACTTCCCTATAAAAGGTAATAAGTGGTGTTCACATAAAGAGTACAGTTCAGTATTTTTGATGATAACCATCTCATTAATATCTGAAGCAAACAAGGCTCCATTAACAATGGTTTTAAGATTTTCCTGATATCCACTGGTTAAGAATCGCAACGACTTAGACACTCTAGAAGGGGTCTTAGCAAGCCCATCTCGCCTTATATCCTCGCCCAAATCTGTAATAATCTCAGCTATGTTTTTCTCAACAATATCGGTGTTTTTTGTTACTGCCATACTTAGACTCCTTATTTTATTCGATAACCCACGTGGTGGTGGCAGACTGATAGGGCGAAGCAAACACTGAAATGCTGATCCCCACAATTCCATGTTTTTTTAATTCAGGTTCATTTGAAATGAGATTATTTAAAAACCACCTAGATAATGCCTCAACTGTGATATTGGGAACAGGCAACACACAAACATCTTTTTTTAAAAATGGGATCCTTTCTTGATTAAAAACAGCGTAAACATGCTCGCCAGCGTTTTCAATTGTCAGAAAAGGAGATATTCCAGGCAATAAAAAAAATTCATCTAGAGTCTCACAAAGAGTAACAACTTTTCTTTTGTAAATATTGTAGTCAAATGATATACCGCTTTCGTTTTCAATCGTTTCTAATTTAGCAGTTACTTGATAGTTGTGCCCATGTAGTCTTTCTCTTTCTGTTGCAGAAAACACAGTGAAATGACCCGCAGAAAATTTCATGTCTGCTTTTTTCAATTCAATGGAAACTAATTTTTTATTAAACATCCCTTTATTCCTTTAAAACTAAGCGCATTCTCTCATATCTTATTTAAAATACATAATGCATAATACAATATCGATTGACCTATGATATTTCACATGAATATGCACATGCACCCCTTAAGAAAGTCTTTTGCTCTCAGGAACTAACTCGCCGCGCTCAAACAGAGCTCTCTATAACTAAAAGACTTTCTTAAAGGGTATATACTCTTAATATCTCCTCAAAAAATCTGAATTTTAGATTATAATTTTACTTTCAAGAGAATTTTTGGTAGAGTAGGAAAAAATTAAGTTAGAAGATATACACCTATAAATAAGTAAAGGGGATTGGCGATGACACACATAACGAATGAAAAATTCGGCAAATGGCGATCATTTTTTTGGCCTGTCCATCAACACGAGCTTAAAAAATTGCTCCCTATGTTTCTCATGTTCTTTTTCATTTCTTTTGTCTACAGCATTCTACGCAATGCAAAAGATGCCTTATTAATTACAGCACCTGGTTCTGGTGCTGAAGCTATCCCTTTCCTTAAAGTGGGGGGCGTTGTTCCCGCTGCAGTTATCTTCATGTTAATTTACGCGAAGTTAAGTAATGTCCTTTCTAAGGAAAAATTATTCTACGCCACGATTACTCCCTTTATTATCTTCTTTCTTTTATTTGCTATTTTTCTATACCCAGCAAAAGAATTCCTGCACCCCACTGAACTCGCCGATAAACTCCAGGCGTATTTACCTGATGGCTTCAGCGGCCTGGTAGCAACTTTTCGAAATTGGACGTATTCTTTGTTTTATATTTTTGCCGAGCTTTGGGGTAGTTTTGTTTTATCCTTATTGTTCTGGGGCTTTGCAAACGATATCACCAAAGTCACTGAAGCTAAGCGATTTTATGCCTTATTTGGGTTGGGGGCAAATCTTGCCTTAATGGCTGCCGGTCCAGCCGCTAAATTCATTGCCCATTTACAAGACACTGGACCTGCAGTAGTCGGCGATCCTTGGCAAACACCCCTGAATTATTTGATGGGTGTTTCAGTAATATCCGGGTTATGCATTATGGCTATTTATCGATGGATTAACAGAAATGTTCTAACAGATCCTAAATTTTACGATCAAAAAGAACAAGTTCGTGTGAAAAAAGATAAGCCCAAAATGTCGATGAAAGAGAGCTTCTTATTCCTAGCTCGTTCAAAATACATTTTGTGTATTGCAGTATTGGTATTGGCTTATAACATTTCTATTAATTTGCTCGAAGTCACCTGGAAAGGCCAATTAAAGCTCCTATATCCAAACAAAACTGAATATCTCGACTTTATGGGAACCTACTCTACCATTTTAGGGGCTACCACTATTTTAATGTTACTGTTTGTTTCCAGTAATGTGCTCAGAAGATTTGGATGGGCCATTACGGCCTATATTACGCCAGTGGTGTTATTAGTCACGGGCGTTGGGTTTTTCACCTTTATTATTTTTAAAGAGCCCTTAAGCCCTATGCTTATCACTTTGGGTGCCAGCCCCTTATTCATTGCGGTTATTTTTGGAACCATTCAAAACGTGATGAGTAAAGCTGCAAAATATTCTTTATTTGATCCCACTAAAGAAATGGCATACATCTCTTTAGATCAAGAATCTAAAGTCAAAGGTAAAGCCGCCATTGATACCGTAGGTGCCAGACTGGGTAAAGCAGGCGGCTCTGGTATCCAACTGGGATTAATTACTATTTTTGGATCGCTTTCTGCTGTAACGCCTCACATTGCGGTGATTATGCTATTCGTGATTAGCGCCTGGCTTTGGTCGGTCAAGCAACTTAATGATATAGAATTTAAGAAGATCGAAGGCAAAGACTAAAAATAGCCTTTCTATAAAAAAACTCCCATTTCTGGTAGGATCTAATTCCACAGGTCCTATTGTTGTTAGGAGTAAAGATTATGTTTAGAAAAGTAGGTAAAACTCTCAAAAAAGCAGAACAAGATGTGAGACATGCTGTTGAAAAAGCCTCTGTCAAAGATGATGTGCGTGATGAAAGACACTTAGCAATAGAAGCATTTGAAGCAGCTAATAAAGATCTTTCCGTAATCAATGAATTGGTCATTGGTAAACAAGCAACCCTAAAGTTAACAAGCCAAAACTTAACTTCTGCAGAACTGGTGCTTAAAGAACCAGCCAATCTCAAATTAAAAGCGGCTAAAGCTGCATTTCAAACTGCTGAGGCATTACTCAGTAGCCTCTTAAATGCTCAATCCGTGATTGTTGCACAACAACGAATTGTGAGTGATGAAAGAGGAAATGCCTCTTCAATACCCAATGAAATCACAGATAACGTAAGCAGTCGTTCTGAAGCAAAATCAAAAACACTAGATTCTTGCAATAAGGCTCAAGCTGCAGCCAAGTTGATTGCAGAAACCCTTAAAGCTGTTAAAGAAGATGAAGCGACAAAATTTGACCAGGCCATTAGCCAAACTGAAGTCTTGATCGAGGAAGCAAAAGAAATACAAAAAACAGTTGAACAAGCTGAGACAATTACACAGTCAACAGGAATGGCTGCTCTAGATCCCAAATTGGCTAAGAGATTTTTGGCCGTTAATCGTTTTGCGCTTGAAGAAGCTCAGAAAGATAAACAACGCATTAAAGAGCTTGAGGCAAAGTTAGCACAGCAGACCCCTCCTGTATTAAATGCGGCTACAATGAAACTCCCTGCTTACAGTTCCAATGATAATGTTGATGTTACGCCGCCTGTTGAGGATACAGAAAAGAAGTTAAAAGTTAATCAATAAAGCCTCCCCTCCCCTATACCCTCTCCCTCAAAAGAAGGAGAGGGAAGGGTAATTAAATACATCGTTGCTAAACTACAATTGATTTCAATGGAATTCTAGCAATTTGTGCTGGATTCTCTCCACCTTCTACCATTAATTCTATCCTCGCTACTGTAGCCGCGCTAATAGCAGGGTTACCGCTTAAGTAAAGTTCTTTTAGGATCCCCTTTTTAGAGAATGGGATCTCAGTTAACGCATTCATTAATAGTTGCGCACCGTTTTCTGTAATTTCATTTCCCCCGAGATCGAGCTTTTCTAAAGCCATTTTTTCATTCAAAATTAGGTGGGTAATAATGACGGGAATGGCATCATCGGTTATCTTATTTTCACCCAATTGTAATATCTTAACTTTTCCAACAGCTCCAATATTTTCACACAATGCTATCACTTGATCCGAACCCAACTGTTTAAATGTAAAACTCAAAATGGATGAAGAAAAATCGATGGGCCTTATTCTTTTTTTGCTTCCGGTAAAATCAGATAACATAATTGAACTCCTTTTTTTACAATAATAGTTAAGCGTGCATATTAACGTGACATTACACGAATTGAAAGCATTTATTTTGCGTGATACTACACGTATTTAAAACTAATATTTATGCATGCTCCTACACATTTTATTACTTTTTTAAAATAAATATGTTAGGATGCTTTGCAATAGAATTCATATAAGCAAAATTGGAGATGTACAAATGACAAAACGATTAATTGACGCTATCATTGATCCTAACACTACAGAAATTGAAACTGTACTTGACACGCTAAACATTGATGTTAATTTTGAATTAAACCGAAGAGAAGTATTGCCACAAGACCTAATAGAACAAGAAATCGCGGCTATCCCTCTTCATTTGGCTGTCTTTAAAAACCGTCCCAATTTCGTAGAGTCCTTACTGGCACGAGGAGCAAATCCTGATTTACAAGATGTTCTTTATGAAGGGTGTGGAATTATTATCACTCCTTTACATCTTGTTCTTAGCACAGGCAACAATTCACCTGAAATGCTTGCGAAAAAATTAGAAATCATGGATTTACTGTTTTATCACGGAGCCACCTTTGATGAAAAAGAATTAGGAGCTTGTATCTCCACAGGCGTTGAGCTTGAAGCATCTCGTGCTCATGCACTACTCACTGCCAATAATACCCTGCTGCAGAATTATGCCGCTCATAAAGTAAATATTGAATTTCTTTATCATGTGGCTGCAGGAAATATTGCGGAAGCAGAAAAATGTTTAACCTCTACCTTCACTGTAAAAAACCCATACAGTCATTCTAAATTTTGTTCATTTAAAATAACGCCAAATTTTGAAGGTGGTCACTATGGAACAGCCGTTCTTCTGGCTGCAGAGTTACCAACATCTGATATGTTGGAAATGTTACATAGACACAATGCAGACTTAACTATTACAGATCAATTTGGAGCAAACGCATTTCACTATGCCGCTCGAAAAGGATCTAAACAAAACATTAATTGGCTTCATACACATCTAGACGCCACTACCACAACAAATCTCTTAAATATGAAAACGACAATTACCAACACTGAGCGCACTCCGCTAGAATTTGCAGTTCACTACGGACATAGGCAGATCGCTCTTCAATTAGCATCAACAATGATAGGCAATTCTAATACTCGGAACCAAGAGGGTATTACGCTTTATCAGTTACAAACAGCTTTGTCTGCTGTCAATATGGCTCAAGGGCCCCAGCATAATGATACCACTTCTTTGATGTGGTCATTCAATGCACTACAAATTACGGAACAGGCACCCACTGCACCAAGCGAAGAATTAAAAGATCCAGTGCGTAACACTAAGGAAAATAGAAATCCTAATAAGTAGCATTGACTAGTAAACGATTTGTTTCATGAGAGCTTTCTT
>JBEICO010000022.1:0-12198 GCA_040383965.1 Francisellaceae bacterium | reverse complement strand
TATAAATGAAGGGTTTGACTTTCTTGGTATGAGCATCCGAAAATACAAAAGGAAGCTTATCATCAAGCCTGCGAAAAGCAGCGTCAAGAGATTCCTGCACGGAATCAAAGGAATAGTCAAAAAGAATGCGACAGCACGAACGGAAAATTTGATCCGACCGCTGAATCAAAAGATCCAGGGTTGGACCAATTATTACCGACACATCTGCGCAAAAAGAACCTTCAGGCATGTAGATAAGACTATCTTTTCCTTATTATGGCAATGGAGCAAAAGACGGCATAATGAGAAGGGATTGAGGTGGATCAAGAAGAAATATTACCGCCAAGAAAAGGGACGTAATTGGATATTTTTCGCTCAAATCAAAGATAAATGCGGAAACGCGAAATATCTGGATCTGATAGAAGCGAACAAAACACCAATTAAGCGCCACATCAAGATAAGAGCTGAAGCGACTCCTTATGACCCAATTTATCACGAGTATTTGGATAAATGGTTAATAAAACGTGGAAGATCTAAATCTAGATGGGAGAAAACTTGGTGGGATCTACTACAAGATGAATGTAGAAGCCGGGCTGTTAATGATGGCCTTACAAAGGCTCGAGCCGTGTGAAGAGAAATTTTCATGCACGGTTCCTAGGAGAGTGGCGGTTGGCAACAGCCGCTGCTTATCCGACCGAAAACGCTATGATGGTACCAGGGATATTCGGGAATTAATCGATGCGCCTCAAGATTTGATTGAACAGTATTTATTGAAATCATTTCATTTGATAGATACTCATGACATAGAAGATGAAGAATTAAGAAAACAACATTGGTCTGGGCTAATGGAATTTGTCATGAAGCATGTTTATGAGAAAGAGACCTTGAATTATATACAGTTCTTTTTGGGGTTAATTAAGGATATTGCTAAGAATAAAGGAAGTGAAGACTTCCTAATGACTGTGCTAAAATATTATCTGAGTCAAGCTAACACGTCTGATCCAGATAGACTTAAAAAGATCCTAGAGTTAGGGTTGTCAGAATCTAAAGAAGGTGAAATTATGGGTACATTAGCTAATTATCTGATTGAGCAAGGTATGCAGAAGGGCATGCAACAAGGTAGGCAAGAAGGCAAAGAAGAAGGTCGTCAAGAGGGTAGGTTTACCTTTTTAATACATCAATTGGAACGTAAATTTGGCGCAGTACCTCATGTATACCGTGAACTCATCCAAAAAGCGGATAGCGATACATTGTTGCAGTGGGCAGGAAAAGTGTTGGAAGCCAATAATATCCAAACTGTTTTTGATGAAAACTAATTCATTATATTCCAACCGATCATTTATTGTATTATTATCGCTACTTTTATGTTATCCGTTCCAAAATTGTTTTTCACAAGAATTTAAAACCAGCCTGTTACAGGATTACTCAGGAAGTAATCAAGAAAAATACCCTGAGCATCCCTACCTTGCTAAATTCGAAAATAAAAAGAAGATACTTTTATATGTTGCTGCTAGGCATGAGGTTGAGGTTGACAACGATACTGTCAAGATAATTAGTAAAACTTTTACAGACTATCACCCCCAAATTGTCATCATTGAAGGTTTCCAACCAGAAAGTTTACATAAGGCGCTAGAGGAAGAAATTAAAACTTGTCAGTCTAAAAAGTTTAAAGATTGTAGCGAGTCTGTTTTTACAGGATTTCTAGCGAAGACAAGTGGCGCTCGCATTGTAACTGGCGAGCCTTCCGATCGTATGATACTAGATGAATTAATAAAAAAAGGTTATTCCATTCAAGATTACTTAGGGTTTTACCTCTTAAGGCAAATACCGCAATGGAAGCGGGAGCATAAAATTGATAACAATCTGGAGGAGTTGAGTAACAAATTTTTAAAAATTTGTTTAAGTGAAGTAGGCGAAAAATCAAACTTTGATTTTAAAGCATTTAAGAGTTGGTATAAAGATAAAGAAGGCCAACGGTTTCAATTGGGGGAAATTAGCGAGAATACAGTAGCACGCGAAAAACAATTATTTATGAATAAATTGTGGTTAGCTCTTGAGCGTGTGCGGGAAAAAAATATTTTGATAACAATAGAAACGGCAATGAAACAGTATGATACGGTAATGATAGTATATGGCGCCTCGCATTTTACAGTTGAAAATGTTGTTTTAACAGATTATTTTGGAGGAGCACCGGTAATTACCAAACCCTAAGCTAATGTTATGCATGTTCCTTACTACCGTTTTAGGAAAGACATTTTTTTAACACTTTTCAACCCTCATCCGGCGCTTCGCGCCACCTTCTCCCGGTCTCGGGAGAAGGGAACGAAATAAACTTGGCGTAATAAAAAAAACACTATTTGCTACTTATATAGACAAGAGCCAAATATGAGCCAAATATGCGCTAAGTATAAGAAAATATAGTGCATAATATTTGATAAGGCCTGAAAAAACTTCTATTTAAAATCATTTCTTTTAAGGTAATTTCCCTTCTCCCGAGACCGGGAGAAGGTGGCGCGAAGCGCCGGATGAGGGTTGAAAAAATTTCGATCTCCAATCTTAAAAAAACTGTTGCAGCAGGTCATTTAAAAATTGTCTACCCAAGGGGGTTGGGATAATCTTTTGGTCTTTAACCACAAGTAGATTCTTTTCAACAGCCTGTTGTAGTGCTGCGTGAATAGTAGAAATGGGGAGTCCTGTTCGTTCTTCAAAAAGAAAAACAGAAGTGCCATGAGTAAGTCTTAAAGCATTTAGCATAAACTCTATAGATAGTTCAGATGTTGGAATAATTTTGCTACTTGCCAGTAAAGGGTGATATTCTGTTAGATAGCTTTTGGGATAACGGGTTTTGGTATAGCGAGTAATAGAGTTATTTTTAAGATCAGTAATTTTGGCGTGCGCTCCGGCGCCTATTCCTAAATAATCCCCGAATTCCCAATAGTTTAGATTGTGTTGACAGGATTGTCCCGGGATTGAGAATGCAGAAATTTCATATTGATGCAATCTACGGGTTGCCAGTAATGCTTTTCCAGCAGCTTCAATATCAGCAATAATGTCATCATTTGGGAGGACGGGTGGTCGGTTAGCAAAAATGGTATTGGGTTCAATGGTTAGGTTATACCAAGACAGATGGGGTGGAGAGAAGCTTAATGCCTCTCCTAAATCAAATAAAGCATCTTCTAAGGTTTGGTTTGGTAAGCCATACATAAGATCAATATTAAAGCTCCTAAAATTAGCGGACAAGATCTTTTCGATTGCTTTTTTAGTCTCCTCCGCTTTATGGATCCTTCCTAATTTTTCGAGTTTTTCATTTTGAAAACTCTGAGCACCTAGCGAGATGCGATTAATACCCGCTTGCTGATAGTCACTAAAGGACTTATGCTCTATCGTTCCTGGATTGGCCTCAAGTGTGATCTCTAGATTTTCTTCGAGTGTTAAGTGGGTTGAAACATGGTTTAGTATTTTTCCGATACCTTGAGGTGAAAATAAGCTGGGGGTTCCTCCGCCAAAGAAAATGGATTTAATCGGGCGATTTTGGACTAGCGGCAAATCTTGCAAGAGATCGCGTTGCAGGGCTTTAATGTAGGCATTTTCAGGGATCTCCCCTACAGTTTCGTGAGAGTTGAAATCACAATAGGGACATTTTTTTACACACCAGGGAATATGGATATAAAGAGATAGCGGTATAGAGAGTGATGCGCTAGACATAAGTATGTTCTAGTGCAGGGATCTTAATTTCCTTAAATTCCCCTCGGTGCATTCTTAAGATTCTGTTTAGCCCAGGTAAAGAAATAGCTTTATGGCACACTAAGATAACGGTTGGAATAGATTGAAATATAATGTTTAAAAGCTTTTGCTCGCTTTCAATATTTAAGGAATTAGTCGTTTCATCTAACAGTAAAATATCTGGCCTTAATAACAATGCTCTTGCCAATGCCACTTTCTGCTTTTCTCCGCCTGAAAGTTTAATGCCCATCTCTCCTACTAGCGTGTCGAAACCGAGGGGCATTTGGGCAATCAGTTCCATTAATCCCATTTGTTCTGCAATTTTTATTAAATGTTCTTCTGAGACAACGTCAGAGCCATAAGTCAAATTTTCTCTTAAGCTGGCATTAAAAAGCCTAAAGTCCTGTGGAATAAAGTGGAGGAAATTCGAGAGTTCCTTTTTGGAAATATGATTAATATTGTGTCCGTGAATGTTAACACTTCCAGAAACCGGTTTATAAAGAGCTGCAACTAGATGGATAAAAGAAGACTTACCGCATCCGCTCTCACCTACAATGCCTATTTTTTCTCCCGGTAGGATATTTAAACTTAAATTTTCAAAAAGAGGATGATTTGGTTCATGTGAGAAAGTTACTTTTTCTAAAACAATGCCTTTTATTATCTCTGGTTGGAGGGGGTTTGAATAAAGAGTTGCGTTGGAATTTGCTTGAGGCGGAATTTCAAAGATCTGAATAACCTTTCTTATGTCAACCAGGGACTCTGCTAATTGTCTATATTCAACAGAAAATGTTTTTAGGGGAAGGAAAGCAGCGATCAGTTGACCCTGTAATAGTACAAAATCACCAATTGTTAGGGTTTGATGTTGGATAGCGACCACCGCAAAGCCCAGGATTGCCGTAATGGTTAGCCCTAGCAGAGCTCCTATCATAACGTGTATAGCGTGGAGACGGGTATTTGTTTTTTTCCAGAGTTCAGCTTCTTTGGTTAATAAATTTCCAATTTTACCCATTTCAAAGGTTTCAAAATACCGGACAATCTTTGTATTTAAAATGCTATCGCTTAATCGAGTGGTTACCTCATCACTAAGTTGCCAAGCAGAACTTCGTGCAGCAACATACCATTTTGTTCCTTTGTACAGGGCAATGATAGAAAATAATATTGCAGGCAATAATAAGATACCAAAAAAACCCATTTTTATAGTAACAAGAGTAGCAACGAACAGTTTACAGGTGGTTGGAATAATCATTAAAAAAATAATTTTAATAAAAGAGCGGGCGCTGTAACTAATACGTCTTGCACAATTGATCACTTCAGGAATAGATAAGGATTGGTAGTGTGGTAAAGAGATGTTATGAATATGTTTCACCAAATGAAAATTTAATTCCCGTATAATGATGTTAATCACTGGAAAAAAAATGATTTCTTGAATGTGACTGACTGTTTTAGCTAAGATCCAAAAAAAGCCTAAAAAGAATACGGCAAGCCAAACAGAATTTAAAATATTCAGGGAAAGGGTATCTATGATCTCTTTGGAACAATACGGAACCAAACTAGCGACAGCCACATCAATCAAAATTAGCAAGAATGCTAAAAAGCACCGTGTCCGCATCTCAGGTTTATTTAAAATATCCTTGCGAAAAAATAGCAAAAAGGTTTTTTTTAAACTTTTGAAATTAAACTCCATGCAGTAAAGTAACGCCAATTTGGGTAATAGGAAGTGCAAATAAAATATCTGCTAGTTTTAGGCCAATTAATACGAGAATTGGCGAAAAATCAATGCCGATGGCGGGAGGAATTAGTTTTCGTGCTGGTGACAATAAAGGCTCGGTAATTTGCGTTAAAATTTCTCCAAAAGGATTGCGTTTGCTAGGGTTTATCCAACTCAAAAGTGCAACCATAATAATGGCAAAAAAGAAAAAATTAATGGTTTGCGTTAAGATTTCCCCAATTGGCCAAATCATTAAGCTAAACAGGGAAGGCACAAAACCATTAGTAATCAATGTGGTTATTGAAAGTTCCAAGGCTTTTATGATCCCTAATAGTAATAGCGCCGCAAAATCAATTCTAGGGTGTTTTGGAATAATTTTTTGCAAGGGTGTTAAAATACGGTTGGTCGCCATTAAAATCCACTGTGATGCTGGGTTATAAAAGCTCACCTTATATAATTGTAATAAAAAGCGCAGTAATACAATCATAAAATAAAGATTTGCAGCCGTCTTTATCAGAAAGAGTAAAGCTGATGATAATGGTGATCCCATGAGTTGCTCCTTATCTACTGTTCTCTAAGTAGGGTCTATACTTCATATAAAGTGGGGTATCAAACAAACAGCGGCCTTATTCGACCTTGCCACCCCCGCCCCTATGGCATTATAGGTCAAATGATAAACGGAGGAAACCACAGTGGATATTACTGAATTATTGGCTTTTGGCGTAAAAAATGGTTCATCCGATTTACATTTGTCTGCGGGAATGCCTCCTTTGATTCGTGTGGATGGAGAAATGCGCCGTCTTGATGTGCCTAGCCTAGAGCACAAAGAAGTTCACAAGCTAGTTTACGATATCATGAACGATAAGCAAAGAAAAAACTACGAAGAATTGCTTGAAACTGACTTTTCGTTTGAAATTCCTAACTTGGCACGCTTTCGAGTCAATGTATTTAACCAAAACCGAGGTGCGGGAGCGGTGTTAAGAACCATACCTTCAAAAGTATTAAGCCTGACAGATCTCGGTGCCCCTCCCATTTTCAAAACCATCGCTGAAAACCCACGGGGTATTGTACTAGTAACAGGACCAACAGGCTCTGGTAAAAGTACAACTTTAGCTGCGATGATTGATTATATCAATTCCAATCGAGGCGAACATATATTAACCATTGAAGATCCTATAGAGTTTGTGCATCAAAGTAAGAAAAGTCTTGTGAATCAACGAGAAGTTTTTAGAGATACTCAAAGCTTTTCTGCTGCGCTACGTTCTGCTTTACGAGAAGATCCCGATGTTATCTTAGTGGGTGAAATGCGAGATTTAGAAACCATTCGATTAGCGTTAACTGCGGCTGAAACAGGACATTTGGTTTTTGGAACTTTACATACCACCTCCGCTGCCAAAACAATTGATCGAGTTGTCGACGTGTTTCCAGGAGATGAAAAGGAAATGGTAAGAGCCATGTTATCGGAATCTCTTCGCGCCGTTATTTCTCAAACATTGTTGAAAAAACTTGCCGGGGGTAGAGCTGCTGCTCATGAGGTCATGATTTGTAACCCCGCTATTCGTAATTTAATCCGAGAAGCCAAGGTGGCGCAGATGTATTCTGCCATTCAAACAGGGCGTGCTTCAGGTATGCAAACACTGGATCAAAATTTAGTGGAATTGGTAGAGAAGAAAGTAGTTGATAAAAAAGAAGCAAGAGGCAAAGCAGAAAATAAAACTTTATTTGATTAGGAGCGTATACCCATGAGTCTAGATGCATGGCTTGCAACGATGGTTGAAAAGAAAGGTTCTGATCTTTTTATTATGGTAGGCGTTCCCCCGAGCATGAAGGAACATGGACAGTTAATTAGTTTGGGAGAGGAAAGTTTAACGGCCGAAAGCGCAAAGGAAGTTGTGTTATCCATGATGACGGAAGATCAAAAATCCCAATTTTTAAAAAATAAAGAACTGAATTTTGCTATTCAAAAAGATAAAGTGGGTAGATTTAGAGTCAGCGCTTTTCAACAACGTTCGGTAGTAGGGGCGGTGATAAGAAGAATTGAATCCATTATTCCAAACCTGGAAGAGTTGGGGGTGCCAAAAATATTAGAAGAATTAATTATGGCGCAGCGTGGCTTAATCATTTTGGTTGGTGCTACTGGGGCAGGAAAAAGCAGTACTTTAGCTTCAATGATCGGGTATAGAAATCGCAATTCCAAGGGGCATATTATTACGATTGAAGATCCGATTGAATTTGTTCATGAACATTTAGGATGTATTGTAACGCAAAGAGAAGTTGGAATTGATACCGATTCGTTTGAGGTCGCTTTGAAAAATACCTTAAGGCAAGCCCCTAATGTGATCCTGATTGGAGAAATACGCAGTCAAGAAACCATGAATTATGCTATTAATTTTGCTGAAACGGGACATTTATGTCTTGCCACGCTGCATGCAAATAATGCCAACCAAGCACTTGATAGAATTGTAAATTTTTTCCCTCATGAAATGCAGCATCAGTTGTGGATGGATCTGGCTTTAAATTTAAAAGCCATAGTTGCGCAACAGTTGGTTCCCACTAAGGATGAAAAAAGCCGAGTACCTGTGGTTGAAATTTTGATAAATTCTCCGGTAGTTTCGGATCACATCAAAAAAGCGGATGCAGGATCGTTAAAAGAATTTATGTCAAAATCCAATGAGTTAGGCATGCAAACTTTTGATCAGGCGCTCATTAAGCTCTATCAAGCAGATATAATTACTTATGAATCTGCTTTAAAATATGCCGATTCAGAAAACGAAGTTCGTTTAATGATTAAGCTAAGTCAAGGGGGGCCTAGCGTAACACCTCCGAAAGGACTAAGCCTTCTAAAGGATAAATCACCTGAATAGTCAGCGATTTTCTTTTTCTATTATTCCGCGTGAGAATAAAGCTCAGGCACATAGAGTTCGCCGTAGTCTTTATGCCTTTCTAGGGGCGTCTATCCATACCTTTATTTGCACGCTCCTTTGGATAGTAGGTTATTTTCGGGCAACACATAGCGAATTTGTTATAATATTTTCAATCATTTGGGCCGGATATATCGCGTATTTTGTGGTTTTGCGATCGGGTATTAACCAACGATTTCAAGATCCGGAACTCACAATGCCTATGATGTTGTGGGTTGTCTCTAGTTTAATGTTTACCGTATTGTTAACTATTGACTTAAGGCCTGTATTGCTAATGTATTATTTGTTAACTCTGGTGTTTGGTTCGTATCAGTTAAAAAAATCTCAATTTAATCTCTTGACGTTTTATGGAATAGCTCTATATTTATTAACCATCATTATTTTCATTGACTCCTACCCGGGCGTTATTAGTCTTAAAAAAGAATTGGCTGTTTTTGTGTGTTATGCTGCCATCTCTTTTGCATTGGCGATAGTCTGCTCGAGAATGAATGATCTGCGGAAGCACTTAAAGGTTAAAAATAATAAATTAAAGTCCGCGTTAGAATATATTAAAACAATTTCATTGACCGATGAGTTAACGGGCCTTAAGAACAGAAGGTATATTTTTAATGTTTTGCAAGAACAAAGGTTGTTGTCTGAGCGTGGCCAATATTTCTTTACAATTTGTATTATGGATGTTGATCACTTTAAAGAAATAAATGATACCTTTGGCCATGTGTTGGGTGATAAAATCTTACAGGGATTGGCGCAAAAGATCTTGGTGACCCTAAGAAAAATAGACTATTTTGCAAGATTTGGGGGCGAAGAATTTTTGCTTGTTCTTCCTTTCACAGATAAGGTTCAGGCTAAAAAAACAGCGGATCGTATTCGGAGTATTATTGAGAACTCTCATTTTGATGAGATTGTTCCGAACTTGAAAGTGACAATTTCCATCGGTGTTGCCGAATATCATTGGCCAGAAAAAATTGAAGTTACGCTAACTCGAGCGGATGCTGCATTGTATGCCGCAAAACGAGGAGGCAGAAACCAAGTGGTGGTGGATCAGTGACCCCCCGTTTCTGAGCCCATTTGGTTAACTTTTGTTTTAGGAGATGGGCCAGGTCCTAGTAATATAGAATGTTTTTGCTGATAAAGTGTAATAATTTCAGATTCCGCTTTTACGCCGTTCGCTCCAATTAGCTTTGCTTGTAGGGTATGTTCCCCTCTTTCTAAAGGTGGTAGAGAAATACTGGTGGTGTGTTCGGGTTCTCCAGCAGATTCCCCATCGACAAGAAAATCCACGGTATCGTCTGGCTCAAGCCCAGGGGTAACGCTTACCGATATGGTTAAAGGCTCTTCGTTATGAGTAGTATCTCCCTCTTTAGGGCTTACTATTTTAATAGAATAAGTGGCATCGGTGTCCGTATCATCTGCCATCACACCATGGCTGCAAAGCGTATTTGTCAAAAGCAGTATCAAAATAGAAAATTTTTTCATGGGCTTCTCCGAAATCTGTCCCTAAAAGATAGGCGAATTAAGCCAAAAATTCAAATATTACAATTGGATTTTGAAGGACTTTGTTCAATCAATGCTTTTGATTAGGATCTATTAAGTGTCCGGGCAAAATAAACCCTTGCGTTGTTTTTCGTAAAATCTCCAAAGCATGTTTGCTATGGGTTTTGTGCCAAAGCTCTGCGGCATCCAGTGGGTTCAAAATATAAGCCTCTTTATCCAGTTCTCTTAAAGAATGCAAAACATCCATCAGTTCTACAAAGTGATGACAAAGATTAGAAAATAATGGAGCCAATTGGTTTTTATGATGTGAAGAAAGAGAATGGTAGGAACTTTGACCTAGCTCTACATAATAACTGATCTTTACACGTCGTTTGGTAATACTTCCTGGAAAGAGGCCTGTGTACAGTAAACACTTATCGCCTACTATTTGCAGGGCTTCATTATTTTCTCTTTTAGAGCTTTTTATATTTTGAAGATAATCTAATGCTAAAATACTCTTGGCCATGTTGGGATCTTTTATAAATCGCATTAACAGAAATACTAAATAGCTTTCCAAGTCGTCTGATAAGGGGATTGCAGAAGAAATTCGGGCTTCTTCGACTAAAGCATACCATTGTGCTAAGGAGGTAGGTTCTAACGTTAAGTGTTTGCCCATTTTGTTGCCCCTACACGTATAAAAAAGGGGGAAGTTCTTATAAGTTAAGTATAGTTCAAAATTAACGCTTTCAGAGGTCTACACTCTAAATGAGAGGTTATTTAGAAGTGGAAGAGTATTTTGAACGATTAATTTGATTTATTGCGTGAATTATCTTAGTATTTTGACTTTCGTTTAAAGGCTACACAGATTACAAGAGAGAATTTTTTCATGATTGAGAAGTTAAGAAATATTGCCATCATTGCGCACGTTGATCACGGTAAAACAACGTTAGTGGATAAATTATTGCGTCAGTCGGGGACGCTTGGCGATCAACGTGGCGGCAATGTAGAGCGCGTGATGGATTCTAACGATCTAGAACGTGAACGCGGCATCACCATACTAGCTAAAAACACAGCTATCCAGTGGCGCGATTACAGAATTAATATTGTGGATACTCCAGGCCATGCGGATTTTGGTGGTGAAGTTGAGCGGATCTTATCCATGGTGGATTCTGTATTGCTTTTAGTGGATGCAGTCGATGGACCCATGCCTCAGACTCGCTTTGTCACTCAAAAAGCATTTAATCAAGGATTAAATCCTATTGTTGTCGTTAATAAAGTAGATAGACCTGGTGCAAGGCCAGATTGGGTAGTTGATCAAATATTTGATCTCTTTGATAAACTGGGTGCTACTGAAAAGCAGCTAGACTTCCCAGTTGTTTATGCCTCCGCCTTAGAAGGCTATGCCACGTTGGATCTTAATAAACCAAGCAGTGACATGACTCCTCTTTTAGAAACGATAGTGGCGCATGTACCGCCGCCACCAGCTGAAATGGATGGTCCTTTCCAAATGCAGATCAGTGCCTTGAGTTATTCAAACTATGTGGGTGTTATCGGTATTGGGCGGATTAGGCGCGGTCAGATCAAACAAAATTCTCAAGTTTCTGTGGTTGATCGAAATGGCAAAGTTCGCTTTGGTCGTGTATTACAAGTTTTAACCTTTAGAGGATTAGAACGAATAGAAGTTCAAGAAGCGTTTGCAGGCGATATTGTGGCAATTACGGGTGTTACTGATCTAACAATTTCTGATACCGTTTGTGCTAAAGATGTACCTGAAATGTTACCGCCACTTAGTGTAGATGAACCTACAATTAGCATGACTTTCCAGATCAATGATTCTCCCTTTGTAGGACGGGATGGTAAATATGTAACCAGCCGTCAATTACGCGAACGGTTAATGCAAGAGGTGATCCATAATATTGCATTGCGAGTGGAAGAGGCTGCGGATCCGGATAAATTTAAAGTGTCGGGTCGAGGTGAATTACATTTAGGCATTTTAATTGAAACCATGCGTCGTGAAGGCTATGAATTAGCGGTTTCGCGGCCTGAAGTCATTTTTCATGAAGTGGATGGTGTTTTGCATGAGCCTTTTGAACAACTCGTGATCGATGTTGAAGAGGCGCATCAAGGTTCTATCATGCAACAGTTAGGTGAAAGACGCGGTAGATTATCCGATATGATTTCGGATGGAAAAGGACGGGTTCGTTTGGACTATACCATTCCTGCAAGAGGCTTGATTGGTTTTCATAACGAGTTTCAAACTTTAACTTCCGGATCCGGCGTAATGACCCATGTGTTTGATAGCTATGGTCCGGCGGATAAACTTCCCGTAGCGAAGCGAAATGCCGGTGTATTGATCTCAAACTCCGCAGGAAAAGCACCTGCCTACTCTTTGTT
>JBEICO010000021.1:0-13111 GCA_040383965.1 Francisellaceae bacterium | reverse complement strand
TGGTTGTTGCTGGGGTGTTGGGATTGTTAGCTTTGCAGCGTCAATTAGCGAATGATACCATTCTCTGTATTCTAGACTATACCACGCTCGCCATTGGTCTTATATTAGCAACGGTTTTAAAGGGGATCCGGATTGATCTCCTCGGGTATTTATATGGAGATATACTAGCTGTTAATCATATCGATTTAATGTGGATCTTCAGTGTAGATATCGTGGTATTTCTTACCCTTTTCAAAATATGGAATAGAATATTATCTATCACTGTTCATCAAGATTTGGCGAAAATAGAGGGCGTACCTGTTGCTGCGGTACAATGGTCCTTAATTTTTTTACTGGCCATAGTTTTTGCGGTGGCGATGAAATTGGTTGGGGTTTTATTAATTACAGCGTTATTAATTATTCCTGCCTCTGCTGCTCGGCAACTCACAAAGTCACCAGAGCAAATGGCCATTGTAGCAAGTGGCGCAGGTGTCCTTTCTGTATTTTTAGGCATGAGCATCTCCAGCGATTGGGATTGGCCAGCAGGTCCTGCTATCGTTGTAGTTGCCTCGCTGCTCTTTCTGATTTCTCTTGGTATCGCTTGGTGGAAAAATCAATCATCTTAAGTTTCTTTCCCATAGTGCTTCATAGATAGTGTCAAAGGGATCAGATAAGTAATAATATTCTTGATCCAAATTATGACAGGCCCGAATTTTTTTGCGCTTTTTGGGATATTTTGCCGCTAAATTCAGAATGCCATACGTATCTTGAAATAAAGGGAGTTCCGATCTTTGGCGAATTTTGTTGCGTAAATCAACATCAATACAATTTTTAGTTTTCACTGATTTTCCCTAAACACATTTTTATTCATCCAAAGAACAAGGATACAAAATATTTTTTAAAGAGACCAGACATGAATTTTAGATTTCAAGAATTCTCTTGGGATTCTCAGTCATTTTTAAATGGACAATAAATTTACACAGTGCTTTAAATATACTTCTTGAATTCATTGTAATAACAGTTTACCTTTGCATTTACTAGGATTGTATAGCTAGGAGATTAAGTTCAATATATGAGAAGTTCGAATTTCGGTCTTTTTTCGAAAATGGAAGTACCAGAGGTGATCTAAATGCCAGTAATCTTGAATGACGGCTTATTAAGGGAAATGCCTGCTAAGAATATAACAGATCATACGAGCCCTTTACTAAAAGTGGATCCTGCACGGTGTAAGCCTTGGAAATATCATAATAGAGATGCTGCTTGGCTAATAAAAGAACGCTGTTTAGATCTTATTGCATCTATTCAAAAAAACGGGCAAATAGACCCCGTAATTGTTAGAAGAATCAAAGAGGATCCTAATTATGATTTTGAAATCATTTGTGGAGTTCGTAGGTGGTACTCTTGCACACAAATTCCAAACCAATTTGTTTTAGTTTGTACGACAGATGCAGACGATAAAGCCTGCATGGTATTGATGCATTCTGAAAATGCAGATTCAAAGGATATTTCCGAATTTGAAAGAGCATTCTCATTTGCGCAACAAATAAAATCTGGCGTATTTAAGAATCAAACAGAAATGGCAGAAGCAATTGGTGTATCACAAGGAACAGTCTCAAAAATGATTAAAGCAGCAGAAATTTTTGAACATGATTGGATCCGGGTTTTATTTAACCATAAATTAGACATTTCGGTAAAACACGCTTATGCGCTCTCGGTATTATTAAAAAAAGCCGAAGATTATCCTTCGATAAAAGAAGAAGCCAGGATTATTCGCAAAGAAATGGAAAAAACACGGCGTTATCTTCCCGCCTCAAAAATTTTAAAGCGATTGATAGCACAGGGAAAGTCTTCTCCCAAAGCCTGGGATGAATCTATTATTTTAACGATGGGTAACAAACCAATTGTTTCTTGCCGTCGGGATAAATTTGGAAAACTCTGTATGATTATTGAAAGAAATGCAAAAAAATTAAATTTTAATGAGATTGAAAAAGTGTGTATTCAGGCCATTCGGGAATATGTTTTGGCTTAAATTATTCCCCGGGGAATAATACTCCCCGCCAACCATTTGTTTAATAGCTTACTTTTATCGTATCTAGGCGCGGTAGTTTATGTTTTTTTAAAGCCATTAATTGTTGAATTTCTTTCATACAATTGGCCAATTGTTTTTCAACTCGTCTATTTTGTTGATTTATAAAGTCAACTATCTTGCTTTGGGTGGCAGGCTCGAAAATCCCTTCAGACTTTTCTGTTTTTGTTATATCCATTTCAATTCTCCAAATACTGTAAAAGGCGCCAGGTATCTATTTCGGATTTGATTGTAACGGAAACAAAACAGAAAAACTACCGATATTTAGGCACGAAGAGATAAAGTTGCCAATATGGCGCAGTGATCGCTTAGGCCATCTGCTATTTCTACAGACTCTGCTTGATATTGAGGGGTTGTAAATAAACCATCGACAACCAAGTTCAAGGGACCTGCTTTATGCAAACGCGGATCAATGGTTGTGGTGATATGGGCAGGAATATTATCTTTATATTTTTTTGCAAGGGTATCAAAAATGGCGGTGCCTCTAGGTGCATTAAGATCACCACAAAGGATAAATTCCGGGATTTTTGAAAGATGCTGTAGGAGTACATCTAAATCTTTAAATTGCTGTTCACTGGGTTGACCATTTGGTGTCCAGGTAAAATGGGTATTTAATAAGCAATATTTTTCATTTTCTTTCTGTATTTCCGTTATTAAAAGCATTCTGGCTTTTAGGTTAGGATTTTCGCCCCATTTAAGATGAGGTAGTTCATTACCATCTCCGTTATAAAAAGCGCTTTCATAATGGAGGATAGGAAAATTTGAGAGCGTTAGCAGCCCGAATCTTACTTGGTTTATTTCTTCTGGATCCTCGTTATAAAAAAAGTTCATGGGTGTAAATATACTTTTCATGCCTGTTGTTTGTTCAAGTTTGGGGATGTCACTTTCAAGCACCTCTTGAAGTAATATGACATCAAATTTGTGTTCTTTAAAAAAAGCAATTATTTGGTCAAGATGTTTACTGTGTTCGATATTTAAGGAAATAATTTTTAGCATAAAGGCCTCGTTTTCTTTAATGTTTTTACATATTAATTATTACTGAATACATGGTTAAACCTGAATTTATGAAGTTTCAAACTTGACCCTAAACCTATGTCATTATAGTTTATCCCCACCCCCGCAAAGCGAGGGAGGGAGTTTGATTGTTAATGATTTCCCTTAACATCGAACAAGTAAATCCTATTTTGCCATGATTACCGGTGATACTTATATTTTATATTCACTAAGAAACTTACGAAAATTGTTTAACCTGAACGCATTTTGTACCATTCAAGCTCCCTCCCTCGCTTTGCGGGGGAGGGTTGGGGTGGGGGAAAGGGTAAAAGAAAATACATATGGTTAATGATATGTTCAAAACATAAACAAGTTTTCTGACTATGATGTGATTGGTGGCCAGAGAGGGAATTGAACCCCCGACACGAGGATTTTCAGTCCTCTGCTCTACCGACTGAGCTATCTGGCCTTTGGGAAAGAGGCTATTAGAGCGTATCTTAGTGGGGTTAGTCAAGGAAAGCCTTGGATAGCAGCAGGTTTGTTAGATTAATTATCTTTGGAATGGGGCTTAAACCCACTGGGGGCAGAGCTCCCTTCTCCAAAAAAGAATTTTTCCATTTCATCTTTTAGATATTTTCGATGGTTTGGATCGGTCATTTGCAGCCGCTGTTCGTTGATCAATAAGGTTTGGTGTCGTAACCAGAGTTGCCAGGCTTCTTTAGAGACAGCCTCATAAACTCGCTCTCCCAGGTTTCCTGGGTATGGAGGGTGTTCTAGCCCTTCGGCTTCTTTTTGAAGTTTGATGCAGTAGATCACGCGGGACATAACAATCTCCTGTCGAGTTCTTGTAATAATCGTTTTATGGGAGCCGGAAGGCCAAGCAGTTTCGCTTCATGTAGTGAATGCCAAACCAGAGGGGTATCATTAAGGGATATGGTTGCGGGCGATTTGACATGGCATAACACAGGATGAATATTCAAATGAAAGTGGGTAAAGGTATGTTGTAACGGCTCCCAAGGAAAAGCTTTAATACTTAACTGGAGTGTTTCCTGGCACCAATTTGTGAGGTTGGTTTCGACAGGACATTCTGGAAAACTCCATAATCCGCCCCAAATGCCACTTGTTTTGCGTTTTTCAAGGAGGATCCGCTGATTTTTAAGATCCACTAAAAGGAGTAGAGTTGTAGCTTTAGTGGTTTTTTCTTTTCTAGAAATTTTGCTGGGAAAATGCTTGATTTGGTTTAATTTTTTGGCTTTGCAGCTTGTAGTAATGGGACATGTTTTACAATTGGGATTGGAGCGGGTACAAATAGTTGCACCAAGATCCATCATGGCTTGTGTGTATTCTTTCACCTCTGTAAAGGGCGTTACTTTTTCAGACAGCGCCCATAAATTTTCGAGGACTTTGGGATCATTAGGGGCTCCCTTGATGGCAAAATGTCTGGCTAATACTCTTTTGACATTGCCATCTAATATTGGGTACCGTTGTTTTGTGCTTAAAGATAAAATAGCACCTGCAGTAGAACGACCAATGCCAGGCAATGCAATTACTTTTTCAAAACTTTTTGGGAATTTTCCTTTGTATTCAACGTGAATCATTTGAGCCGCTTTATGTAAATTTTTTGCTCTGGCATAATAGCCCAATCCGGACCAAAGCTGCATCACCTCATCTAAGGATGCATTCGCAAGACTTGAAAGATCTGGAAATCGCCGCATAAATTTTTGATAATAATCTATAACGGTGGTTACTTGAGTTTGTTGCAGCATGATTTCCGAAACCCACACTCTATAACTTGTGGGATTACTTTGCCAAGGAAGATCGTGGCGACCATGCTTGTTGTACCAGCGTACTATTTTTTGACTAAAAGTCATTTAAGGAAAACCAAACAGTTTTTCTAAAGGATTAACAGCTTTGTCAGGCGAGGTAACGGGATCTTTTTCGATCAACTTAATTGCATCATTCGTATAGTGGCTTAAATCGGGGGAGATGGTTAGGTTATTTAAGGGGCCGTGAATTTGTATTGATAAAGGGGTTTCTTTGAAGAATCTCTCTACCAGCTGAGAAGAATGCGTTGCGGGACGATTAAGCCAAGCATGTGCTTGATATTCTGCTTGTTGATGCAGGATGTCTACAGCTCCATGACCATCAACGGTATAATCAGGATGGAGCAATTTAAAATTTTTGGTTAGTAGCCTTTCGTCTTGGATGATCCATTCTGTTTCTAACGATCGAAACGAGGTGGCAAGATTTTGAGATTGTTGGGCTTGACGTTTCCATTCCTCTAATTCTGCGGCGACCACAATGGCCATATTCACAGGTTGACCACGGGAAAGCCCATCAATGACAGTAGAAGTTGTTGTTTGCAAATGCTGCAATAAGGGATAGAGTTCAATGCCCTTTAATTTACCGTCTGTTACGGTAATGTGTGCGGTACCGGTTAGAAAGTGAAGAATATCTTGTAGAGAATTTCCTTGCGATAGCAGGGACGTTTTTGCAACCATTTTTCCTTTCAGGGGATTTTCAGGTTCAAAAAGGGCCAGCAGTTCATGAATGTCTGTGCTTTCTATTTTGTCTGACAGCGAAAATTTTGGCATTCCGTTTTGCAAATCTATTTGTAATTTCCCTTGATGGAAACTGTTAGCAATGTGCGCTTCTAAGGGGTCAAAAGTCCACAATCCCTCTTTGAAATCCATTTGTGTTTTCATTTCTGTTACGGGTATGGATCCTATTTTTAACTTTTCTCCGCGAAAAGTACCTGTTGCCGTTAAGATTTTAGTAAAATGAGGTTCTGTCTGTATTTTAAGGGTTCCTGTGACATTGCCATACTCGGCAAAAGAGCATGCGAAAGTTCCTTGTAGGATCGGATCAGATCCAAATTGTTTCACATCAAAATTACCGGATAGAGTAGTAGAAGGTACATTGGGCAAAGTAAAAGTGGAGCCAAAGTTCTTAACGCGTAATTTCTGGTTTTTTTTATCGTAATGCCACACGCCTTTTAAACTTTCTATCTTTAAATCACCAATTTTGTGATGCACATCATGCTCAAATTGAAAATCTAATCCAGAGAGTGTCGTGTTTATCCATAACTTTCCGGTGAAGAGTGACCAAAACCGAAATTCAACTCGCGCTTTTTTTATCTTAAGGGTTTCTATTACAGCGGAGGGTTTGGGGCTTTGTATTTCAATTTGATGGGCAACAATCGAGAGATTGGGATCTAACTGCCAATAAAGGGGCCCTAGGAGCTTAACTGGATATTGAGTTTTTAAGGTAATTTCATTTTGAATAAAATTTTTAAATTGAGAAGGATCAACTAATGTCACCAGTGCTATAAGAGAGAGCAGCCCGATCAGACAAATAGCGATAACAGTTCCCAACAGGGTTTTCAATTTTAACACGGCGTTAACACCTTTTTTACCATGGAGCGGGTGATGGGAATCGAACCCACGCTACCAGCATGGGAAGCTGGAGTACTGCCATTGTACGACACCCGCAGCGTTTATCATATGTTACTCTTTATTCAACTTCAACATTTTACCTAAAGCTTTTTTGATGGTTTTATCCACGACTTTTTCAACGACTTGCTTTTGAGTAAATTTGAAAGTGCTGTTGAAATACCCTTTTAGATCCGGACGAATAATGGGATCATGAATAGAGCCTTGGATGGTAATAGGCAAAGGGGTTTGAAATAAGTAACTGGCAATTTGATCCGATGCGGGATAGGGATTGTTCTTAAGCATTACGGAGGCTTGATATTGAATGGTCTCATTGGCGAGATTCAGAGTCCCCGATCCATTGATCACATATTCTGAATGAACAATAGCAAGATCTTCATTTTTCAAGAGTCCGTTGCTGATTTGTGCCGTTGCGGTGGCGGAATTAAAAGGCGTTGTGTTATTTCCTGAACTCGTATTCCATTTTTCAACTTCGCCGTTTAAGGTAGAGTCTGTGTTTGGAACTTGTTGGTTCGCAAGCGCTGTTAACAGTGAATAAACAGTGGATTGCGCACTTTTTAAGAGTTTTAACAAATCAATTCCATACAAGTTGCCGTTATTAATGGCAATTTTAATGTTACCATTTAAACTCTTTCGCCATTCATCTGGAGTGGTTCCAGTGGCACTTAAGGTCATCTTAGTGTTTGTTTTTCCTTCCAATTTGTTTTTTATCTCAAAAAGACTGAGTAAAGAGCTAATTTCAAATTCTTTGGCCTCTTGAGTTAAAGCAAACTTGGGATTGGTACCTCGAAAATCGATTTGCAACGTCATATTTTGTTGAATGTTATTAACTTGTAAGTCGATTGGGGAGAGTGAAAGAATTCCGTCCGCCGCATTGATGGTGGTTTTTACACCCTCCACTTTTATTTTGCCAATTTGTAATGCTTTTCCTGCCAATTCCCCTTGGAATTTTAGTGTCTTTGGCGTGAGCTGCTCAGTATTAACCGTGAAGTTGCCCTGTAGTGTTCCGCTGTTATCCAGAGCAACATTTAAGGAGGAAACTTCTAAGGTTGCATTTTGATATTTGAAAGTTGTATTCAGAGTTGCAATACTTGGCAATGGGGGAAGATCCATAATGTCTATAATATGTAGCCAAGCATTGGTATCTAAGTCTTTTGTTTCTAATTTTCCAATAGCTAATACGTTCTGATCGAAATCTTGAACTTTTACTTCCCCTTTTAGATTGAATACTTTTCCATCCACTGATTTACAAAGTAAGCTAAAATCTTTGAAATCCATTTTTTTAGGATTTTGTTTTACAGACCAAAGCGTAGATAAGGCGACAGACATTCCAGGCTTATTAGAGCCTTCAAAGTCAAAGTTGATAGAAATGGGTGTTGCGGTGCCTAAAATGCCTTTTAATAAATTATTGGCATTTAAGGAAAGATGGTTAACACTATAAGATTGTTCTTTTAGGGCATCCTGAAAACTTAAATGACCTTCTTCCAACTTAATACTGTTTATAAGGATGGAGGAGCCTTTTTCGGCAGGATCTTTAGCTTTAGGATCTAAGAGGCGTTTTTGGAATTCACTCCAATTGGAGTCACCGTTTGCGTTGCGTTGTAACGCAAGTGTTAATCCTTGAAGTTTTATATTTAACAAGATGCGTCCGGAAATGAGAGATGCAAAAGCACAGTCTGCGCTTGCTGTTTTAACAGAAAGTAAATGCTCGGTAAAAGGGGCTATATTTTCTAATTCCACATTTTGCATTTCAAGGGCTAAGATGGGATACCATCGCCAAGCGAGAGGGCCTTGGATCTTCAATACGTGCCCAGTGTTTTTTAAGGTTTCCGACTCAATTATGCCTTTGAATTGATTAGGGTTAACAAAATTAACGACGCCGACAGTAACAACAATTACGATAACAATAAGACCCGCTAAAACTTTACAGACCCTTTTAAAAAACTTACCCATGAACTGACCATCCTTTGTTATGTGGCAAATTAAACACACTTATATGAATTTTACCACAAAACTGGATGGACAGAGTGTCCTATTCCTGGCATCATGAATAAATCTTAAATTTTGAGTTAATTACCTTGAAAAATTTACCGGCTACTATAGACTTAAATCCCGTTGGAGGAGAACCGACAGCGTCTGTTATTTGGTTACATGGGCTGGGGGCTGACGGGAATGATTTTGTGCCCTTAGTAGAGCGTTTTACCGCGCTACAAAAAAGCGTTCGCTTTGTTTTTCCGCATGCTCCTATACGTCCCATTACTATCAATGGCGGGATGGAGATGCGGGCCTGGTATGATATTGAGGAAATAGATCTCAAGGCACGCGAAGATGCAGCAGGGATCCAGGATTCTGAAAAACAGATCCGAGTATTGATACAGCGGGAATTAGATCTGGGGATCTCTCCTAAAAAAATTGTGTTGGCAGGTTTTTCACAAGGAGGCGCCTTGGCGCTCTATACGGGGTTGCGTTATCCACTGCCCTTAGCAGGTATTATCGCTCTGTCGGGTTATTTATCTTTGCCTTTAACATTAGAAAATGATCGAAATGTCGCTAATCAAAATACCCCGATTTTTATGGCGCATGGACTTTTTGATCCTATGGTGCCTTTGATGTTTGGGCAAATGGCGCGAACCCAATTAGAAGACTTAAAATATCCTGTTGAATGGCATTCATATTCAATGGAGCATTCTGTCATAGCAGAAGAAATTCAGGATATTTATGGGTTTTTGCAGCGGGTGTTGTTAGGTTAAGTATAAGGTTTGATCGGTCAAATTTGTCGCTACCATTTGAGTAGCAGAGAGTAATCCTTTCTTGAAATATTCATCTCTGGCTGAAGTGAGTCCTAAATTTTCCATTAATTGACCAAGCTCTGCGTAAGTTTCGGGTAATGGTGCGAGTGAAAGGCTTTTTTCTAAATAATCGCGCGCCTTACCCCACAGTTGATTCCGCATGCAAAGTCGACCGGCGCTTAATAACAAAATAGGTTCTTCTGCATATTCGGTTAAGAAGGATTCAATAAAAGTAAGTTGTTTTTTGATTTGACTATTAATTAACCCATACAAATGCACTAAATGGTTATCCCATTGCTTTTTTAGGGCAGAGCGAAGCAGTGCTTCTGCTTCATCGGAGGCTCCGAGTTTCACTAAGAATTTTGCATACGTTGTTATTTGAGTGTGGTTAGCTTGTACAGTTTTTGGGCTATCTTGCCAAAAACGAATGAGGTTTTTTAAGTCCTTCTCTGCATACACAGGAAGTAAAGCGGGATAAACTTTATTTTCTATATTTCCTAAAGATTCGAGAGTAAAAATATGTGTTTTTCGTAATATAGGCAATAAATCATATAGGGATTGCCAATCCTGGTTTGCTTCATAAAGAGAAGCTAACAATTTTAAGATACCAGGATGTTTGGGAGATTCTTGAAGTAGTCGTTCCAAATTGCGAATGCTGGCTTTTAGCTCCCCATGATCAGCTTGTAATTGCGCTTGGGTTAAGCGTACTGCGAAATCTGAATTCCCGCTTACATTAAAAGCCAATTGCAAATATTGATCGCGGCGTTCAGGGGAGCCGCTTGCTTCTGCGGCCTTTGCGGCAGATAAATAATTAATAAGGGGCGATTCATTGTGAGAGGCGCTTTGGATCAGATAGCGTTCTGCATTTTTCCAGCGACCGGCAGCCAACTCTAATAAACCCTTAAAAGTTTGTTGTTTGGCGGTGCGTTCTTGATGTTTGCTCCACCAGTTTTTGACTTTATCACCCCCTGAGAAAACCGTATTCAATGTCCAAATAATAAAGAGGGATGCAATAACCAAAAACAGCAATAGAATAACCGTGATCCATAAAGGCATTTCAATGGCCCAATCTCCGTAGGAAAATAAGGCGTAACCGGGATCTTGGCTAATTAATACGCCAATGACAGTGGCAAGGGTTAACACAATAATAAAAGACCATAATTGCATAATGGTTACTGCCTTAATGCCGAAAATTGTTCTACAGAGGTGAGAGCAGGTAATGTTGGCCGAAGGTTAATTTCGGCTAATTTTTTTAGGGTATCTTGTAGGTTTTTAACCTCCAAGTCATTTGTCTCATAATAAGAGGCAATCCATTCATGGGTTTCTTGAATGGATTTTTGAAACTGTTTATCTTCCGAGTTTAAAATCGCAAATCGGATCTGCTCTAATAAGGATCGAAGAATATCTTGTACCATGCTTTGTTGTGTTTCAGAGAGCAAAGGCTCGATGGGTTTAGAATAACGGCGAATTTTAACCAAACTCTTAATTTCATCAAAGCTCTGATGGAGTTTTGTTTGCCAAGTGTCTTCCGCTTTTACAGCTGGAATATTAGCCGAAGTTTCTTTGGATGCCGCGTTTAGTGTGGAATGCCGCGGAGAAATCTTTTGAGATGCTGTAATCGATTGGCTTACTTTAAACCACATGTCTTCTACATTAGGAACGGAGACTTGTTTTAAAGCGTTAAGATCCGTGCTCAAGGCTTGTTGGAGACCTACCAACTCTGGATCACTTAAGGCTTGTATTTTTCCTGCGGCCTCGGTTAATAATTCGATAGCGGCCTTAACATCGCGGTTGGCGTGTAATTTAGCGTCAGCCAAAGCCACAAAGTACTCTGCTTCTTTTAGTTTCCAATCTGTGTTTTGCACTTGGGATAATAGATTTTGTTCTTGCTGTTTAATTGTGGTGACATCTTTGTCGAACTCTGCCAGTTTTGCGTGCACTTTTTTATCGAGTTCCGCCAAAGTATGATTCGTGATCTGGGTAAATTTTTGGTACCGATCAAATTGCAGTAAGCTAAGAATAGCGACGGAGACTGCAATCACTAAACTGAGTAGAGCCGTTTTCACACACTTGCTTCCTTAAAATTTTGTAAGACTTGGATAATAGCGTCATCCTCTGCACCCTGGGCTAACAGCGTTCTTTTAAAGTCTAGTTGATTGGCGAGTTCTAACATTCGTACCCCCACAACGACCACAGGAATGTTTTTTAACCAACTTATATCGGAGCCTACCATTTGTACAAAGTTCTTGAGGCTATCTGCACTAGTTGTCACGATCACCTGAGTAGAAGTATGGCGCCACTTAGCCAGTCTTTCAACCATATCTACTTTTGGCAAACAGCGTTGATAGGTTTCAACCGCTTGTACCGTTGCCCCTCGTTGTTGCAGAGTGTCCATTAAGAGATTTCTTCCGCCATTACCGCGAAAGATCAGAATTTTTTGATTTTTTACTGTTTGAAAGGGAGAAAGCGCTAACAAAGCCTCCGATTCATAGGGCGGGTGTTTGGGAACAATAACGGGTTTCAGGCCGTGTTGCTCTAAGGCCTGTGCGGTGCCTGCCCCAATAGCCGCCCATTGAACTGGGGGAAGGATCTTCCAATGCTGGTGGATCAAAGGCGCACTATAGTTGACTGCGGCTTGGCTTACCCAGATGGCGATATCAACTGCATTTAAGGTTTTAAGGGTTGCGCATAAGGTGGATTGTAAAGAGGTGGGTTGGATCTCAATCACGGGAAAAATCTCGGGTTCCATCCCCATCACTTTTATTTTTTCAGCCAGCGGCAGTGCAAGCTCAAGGGGTCTCGTAATTAATACGCGCATGAATTAATTATCTCATCTGCGCCTTGCTCGAGTAAACGTTTAGCAACGGTTTGACCAATATTGAAATAACTTTCTGGTTTACCGCTTTCTATGGCTTTAATAATTTTTGTACCCTTGGGATTTCCCACTATACCCTCTAATATTAAAACACCTTCAGAATTAATCATCGCAAATCCGCCAATAGGTAATTGACATCCCCCCTGTAAATACGCACTCATACTTCTTTCTGCTAAAACACACTGTGATGTGGCAATATGATGTAAAGGCTTTAGAAGTTCATTCGTTTCAAAATCTGTCGTGCGACATTCTATGGCTAATGCACCTTGTCCAACAGCAGGTAACATTTCTGGGCATGATAAATATTGTTTGATACGATGGCTTAAATTCAAGCGTTTAACACCTGCAACAGCCAACAAGATCCCATCATATTCGCCAAGGTCTAATTTGCGTATTCGGGTATCAACATTGCCCCTTAACAATTGACAATGCAAATCTCTTCTGAGCGCTAACAGTTGACATTGTCTTCGCAAACTAGAAGTGCCAACAGTTGCATTTGTGGGAAGTTCTTGAATAGAATTAAAATGATTTGCAATAAATCCATCGCGAGGATCTTCTCTTTCTAATATGGTGGAGAGCGTTAATCCAATTGGTAATTCTGCGGGCATATCTTTTAAAGAATGTACGGCAATATCCGCAGTTTCTGCTAAAAGCATTTCTTCTAAAGCTTTTACAAACAAACCTTTGCCGCCTATTTTGGAAAGAGAAACATCTAAAACTTTATCGCCTTCGGTTTTGATCCCAATAATCGGAATTTCTAAATTTGGGTAAAGCGTTTGCAGCGCATCTTTAACAAAGTTGGCCTGCCATAGCGCTAATGCACTGGTTCTTGAGACGATTCTTAATATTTTTTTCATGTGCTTCTTACCATTTTTATGATCTTATCACCTTGTGTGACTCTCTACTCCCTCCCTCGCTTTGCGGGGGAGGGTTGGGG
>JBEICO010000020.1:0-13201 GCA_040383965.1 Francisellaceae bacterium | reverse complement strand
TTGCTTAGCAATATGTCCGTTTTTTCGGGGGAAGATCAGTGTGGAATTTACTGCTAATAACAAAAAACCATTTTTCGGAATCAAACCTTTTGTTAAATTAGAAGCCACATTGCAAAAAGGCTTGTCTGATAAGTTTCCAAATTGTGAATGTTTGGTGAAAACAGAGCAAGGAAGAAACGGGATCGCAGGAAGCATAAAAGTTACCCTTACAGATAAGGAAAGTGGTCATAAAATGGAGTTTAAAGTTTTGAAAGGAAAGGCTGGTATTTGTAATTTAAGTCATAATGAAGATAAGTCATTTTATGTCAAGCTTAAGCATGTGAATTTATTGTCTGAAAAAGAACATACAATAGCGAAAACCATAGGTGAATCTGTTGTGGAAACTCTTGGAAAAAAATCTAAAGAGTTTAAGATTTCAGAATTTAAACCCAAAGCGGAAAAAAAGAGTGATAAAGAAATGCAGCCTTATAGAGAATTAAAGGATCAACGAACCGCAGGTAAGAAAAGATCTCGTTCAGAAACAGATGACTTTAATCATCGTGAAAAAAAACACAAAAAACATGAGTAATCTTTTAATGTGGTCTTATGTTCAGACATTTATTTTACTAATTGTATACCTAAAGTAATATGAAAAGGCACCAGGAATCCCTTGTAATTTAATTCTTTGGAGAGGCCATATTGAGTTCGAATTTTTTCTAATTCAGGAGAAGTAACGGTTAAGGCATACATTGTTTTATTGAATACTGTCATAGATGCAAAACCTGTAACCTCAAAAGAAGCAGTACTTTCTATTTTTCCTAATTTAAGATCCTGGGTTATTTTAATTGCGTTTGCTTCGTTTGGATAAACTAAACTGATATGAGCTCCCGTGAACTTGTCCGGATGAAAGTAGGCTGGCATAGAGATTTGATCGGTTTGAATAAAGGGAAATAATTTATAAATAAAATCATCGTGAATTTTAAGATAACAGTAGGGCTCGCTATTGTGATACAGCAACTCACCTATCAGTGGTAATTGTGTTCTGGCAGCAGCTAAGAGTGGAATATTTTCACATTTTGAGAGAATAGCTTTTTGCATTTAGGTATTAATGCCCTTATATTCTATTGCTATTAGTGTATGGGAACTCTAAAATAAAGTCTATGAGTGATGTCATTCTGGTGGATAAACTTGAAAAATGTTTCCAAACACCCCTCCCTACAGAGGGTTCGTTTTTGGAAAAGATTAAGAACACCCTATATCCCCGTTACCAAAAGATCATGGCTGTTAACCAAATTTCATTTAACGTGAAAGCAGGGGAACGCGTTGCGTTTATTGGGCCAAATGGCGCAGGGAAATCGACCACCATTAAGATTTTAACCGGCATTATGCAGCCCACGCAGGGCCGTGTTGAAGTCTTGGGCAAAGTGCCTGGGGTTCATCGCAAGGTATTAGCCTACCAAGTAGGGGCGGTATTTGGACAACGTTCCCAATTGTGGTATCACTTACCTGTACAAGATACTTTTAGTTTATTAGCCGCGATATATAATATTCCTCAGCCGGTATATCAAGCTCGCTTAAAAGATCTTTCGAAAAAATTTGAAATTATCCCATTACTGAATAAGCCAGTACGGCAGTTATCTCTTGGGGAGCGGATGCGCTGTGAAATTATCGCGTGTTTCTTGCATAAACCATCGGTTTTGTTTTTAGATGAACCTACTATCGGATTAGATATTAATGCCAAAGCCATTATTCGTGATTTAATTTTGCAACAGTCACTAGAAGAGGGCGTAACTTTATTGCTAACCTCACATGATACCGATGATATCGAAAAAGTGTGTGATCGGGTTATTATTATTGATCAAGGAAAACTGCTATTGGATGATAGCCTTAACAACTTAAAAACGCGTTATATTCGCAAAAAGGTGTTAACGATAGTCACAGAAGAAGAAAAGATCCTCTGGTCAGATCCTGAAATCCGGGTGATAGAACAAAAACCGTATCAATTAAAAATTGAAATCGATGTCACAACTCATGCAGTGCAAGATGTTGTTAGTAAGGTCTTGGCAGAATATGATGTTAAGGATCTAACCATAGAAGCTCCTCCTTTAGAGACTATTATTCAAACATTATATCGTCATGGAATATCGTAAATATCTGGCCAGTATTCAAATCACCATTCGGCAGCAATTGTCGCAGCGCGGACAATTGGTTGGCAGATTGTTTTTGTATTTTGTGATTGTTTATTTATTTCATCAAGTGTTTCAAAGTGTAGGCGCGCCCAAAGAACGGTTTTGGTATTTGGCCATCACGGAATGGTTGATTTTATCAACCCCATCTTTGGCCTTCCAAATTGCTGAAGATGTGAATAATGGTCAAGTAGCCTACTTTATTTTAAGACCCATGTCCTATTTAAGTATACGGTTTTGTGAAAGTATTGGCACGATTGTGGTGCGATTTGTCTTGTTAGGCTTTAGTTGTTTGGGACTTGGAGTTTTACTTTCCCATTCTATTCCAGGAGATTTGTTGACCTGGGGGATAGGAACTCTTTTTGGGGTATGCAGTGTGCTTTTGTATAGTTTGCTTGCCGTGTTAATTGGGTTATGTTCATTTTGGCTAAGAGAAATTAAAACCCTCATATACTTAAACTTAACAGCAACTTTTTGTTTTGGAGGGTTAATTGTACCTATTGATTTTTATTCACCCTGGGTAAGAGATCTGTGTTTCTGGACGCCTTATCCTTGGATCTTATGGTGTCCAGCACAATTGATAACCGGTGGGGATGTTAATATTAGTTCTGCTTTACTAGGATGGAGCGTTTGGGTGGTGATACTAATATTTTGTATCCACTTTGTGTATAAACGATGCATGAAATCGTTTGTGGTTGAAGGGGGTTAAGTGTCGCTGCTACGATTTTTGGGGTTAGCCCTTCTAACAAATTTAAAACTCTCGTTTTCGATGCGAGTTGCATTTTTTTTCAATATAGTTGTTACTATCTTAAAACAATTATTGTTCTTGGTGACCTGGAAGTATTTCTTTGTAAAATACAAAATGGTATCGGGGTGGAATTTTGATCACATGCTTTTAATGTATGGGACGGTTTGTTTTGCTATGGGGTTTGTTGAATCCTTCTTCTATGGCCTAAAGGAATTGCCGCGCATTATTGAAACGGGTCAGTTAGATACTTTTATATTGCAACCCAAGAACATGGTATTAAATATTGCAATGTCTAAGGGGGATATGTCATCTTTGGGGGAAGTGGTGGCAGGCATTATGCTTATCGCTTACTCAGGATTTTTAGCAAATGAATTCCTTGCTATAGTGTTGATTTTAGCCATTACAGTATTATTTATGTTTGCATTATTATTATATTTATCTTGCATTGCTTTTTTTGTCCAGAACTCATTTGATTTTATTCGAGAGCTAAATTTAAATTCTATTATTGTGGCAACCCAACCTAACTCTGCTTACCAGGGCGCATTTAAGATGCTTACTTTTACCCTGTTGCCGGTTGCTTTTTTAAGTTATTTTCCCATTGAATATATTAGAACTGATTTGTCTTGGTATTTATGGGTAACGTTAATTGGAACCGGCATTTTTTTTGCAGTTGCCTGCGGGTTATTTAAGCTAGGACTTAAGCGGTATGAGTCTGGGAATATGATTAATTATCGAACTTAATATCTATTAGGGTGTTTTCAATCAAGTTTTTTACATCTTGCAATCTATTTGGACACTCTTTAGGAGTATTAATTAACCCTACCAAATTACTGAGATCTTGAATTTTGATGATTTTCTTCCAGTTAGAGGGGAGGATCATATTCTTTTCTGTTTGGTAGGCGGTAATAAAGCATTGTTCAAAGGCAGTCGGAACCTGAAAACGTAATAAATTGCCAATATCAAATAAATAAGAGCCTGAAAATGCAAATTCCCAGTCTAGGAGTGCAGCAACTTTAAGGGTATTAGGATCAATAACGATATTATCCGGGTTAAAGTCCCCATGTACTAAACAAGCAGGTTCTAGCGGCGGAAGATAACCTTGAGTTTCTAGCACAAAATCCCACAGCTTTTCTTTAAGAGGGGTTCCCAGCCATTTTCCGGCATGTTCTTTTTCAAGACAAGCTTTGATATAAGCCGAAAAAGGGTGTAGTCCTGCCTCACTTTCAAAGGGTTGAATTTGGAGATCTTCTTTAAAAAAACCTCCGGTTGAAAATGCAATTTTTCCAATATTGCCTAACAATATTCCAATATTTTCGGCAATTTTTGGCAGATCTTTGTTGGTGCTTTCAGAAAAGAATTCATATAGAGGTTTGCCTTCTATCCAGCGTTGGATAGCATAAGTAGGGCCCTCTTTTATTGCTTCAATATGCAAAAACTCAGGCATGGGAATGTTTTTACCGTAACGCTTTGCAAGCGCTGCTTCTTGGTGAATGGCGCCATGATTTCCTGCATAGATCCTAAGTAAGAATAGTTCGTTTTGTCCTTTAAATTTAAGGCAGATATTGGTATTCAATAATCCGGTACTAACTAATGTAAAGGTTTCGATTTTCTTATTGGGGAAAATAGGATTTAGCATCTCAGAAATCAGAGTTTCAGAAGGTAAAGCGGGAGGCGTTTTCCTTTCCCAGCGTTGTTTATAAAATTCCATAAGCCTGCAACTTTATTTCAAAGAGATCGCTGTCGTTGTTCTTTTCATGTGCCAATTGGCGTACAGTAGTATTCCTAGGTAAAATCCCGCACATATACCTAATATAACAGCAATGCTAAATATAATAGATAAATCTGTTAGTCGAGTAGATCCAACAATCAATTGATACCCAACATAGTATTTGACTGAAAAAAATAAAAGCAGAACAATTAAATTTGCCCAAGTTCCAGGGACTTTAACCAACTGGTTGTCTTTATCTAATTGCATGTCCAGTTGAACTAGGATCCACCAGGCAAAAGCAATTCCCATAAAAGTTGCGACACACCAACTGGCAGCAATTTCTGTAAATGATCCTCCTAATTTGAAAAAATCAGTGAAAGAACTAATTACCAAGATAGTAGGGATCCGATATAGTCTTTTAAAAGGAATAATTCTAGGTTTAGAGAGTTTAAAGCCAGCAATGATTAAATAGAGCAATATGCCATAAACCCAAAAAGGAGTATCCACAAGAACCTGCTGGAGCCAAACTATATCCATTTAAGCACATTCTCCTTTTGCTTTGTTCCAATATGACAGTAAAACATCCACAGGTTGATCCTTTAAGCTTTTTAACCCATCTTGTTCTACCAGTTGCACCAACTTATCATAGCGTTTTTGAAATTTTTCAACGTTGTTCTGTAAAGTATTTTCAGGATCTAATCCTAGAAAAATACTTAAGCTGATCGTTGCATTAATCAAGTCCCCCACTTCTTCTTTGAGGTGTGCCGGATCCTTTTTTAAAAAGGCTTCTTTTACTTCAAGACATTCGCTTTTAATTTGTTCTAAAATCTGATCAATATTTTCCCAATAAAAACCAAACTGTAAAGCGGCTTTCTCTTGTGTGGTAATGGTAGAAAATACATTTTTAGGTACGAATTTTACCGACATTTTGGCTCCAAGGTAATACTAACCAGTATAACTTAAGTTTATTAGCCTGGAAATGCACCCCAGATATAAGTTTATTTTCGAACTTAATGCCGAGGTGGTGACTCAAGATTTTAGGGTTTTGACATGATAGAATGAGCTACTTCCTATCCGAAGGGCGGGTGAGGAGAATAAAAAAATTTAAGGGGTTACGGAATGCAATCTGAAAACGATAAAATGAATATTCATAAAAATTTGAGTGATGCCTCTGCAAAGAACTATCCTAATTTAAAAGAATATGTCACATTGCAAAACTATAATGGTATTACTCAATTCTTGCATTCCATTCGCTATTCTCATGTAATCCAATTTTTACAAAAGGCTTTCAGGAATAATGCAAGCCCTACGCTTTTTGAAATTGGGTGTGGCTATGGGAAGTCGTTGTCTGTCATTAAGCAGGATCCAAATTTCAAATTAGCAAAGTATTTCGGAATTGATATTGAAAAGCAATTCACTTCGTTTTGTCAGGAGAACGAGAAAGATCCTAACTATGAATTTTCATTTGCAGATGTGCGCGAATATGCGAGTGGCAATAAAAAATTGCCTTTTGCACCCACGGCAGTCATTGCCTTAGAGTGCTTTGAACATATTAACGAATATGATATCCCAAGGATCATAGAATGGATTGCTTCATTGCAGTGTCCTTTGTTTATTTCAGTCCCCAATGAAATTGGCCCTGCTATTTTATTTAAGAATATAGGATCTTTTTTAATGGGATATATTAGACATAAAGAATATACTTGGATGGAAACCTTAAACGCGGCCCTATACCGGTTGGAGAAAGTGACGCCTCATGGCGTGGGTCATATCGGTTTTGATTATCGCTGGCTAGCAGCGGTTATTAATCAAAAATTTATCATTGAAAAAATAGGGACTTCTCCGTGGAACTTTATTCCCAAGAGCTTATCCCCCTCTATTTATTTTTATTGTAAACCTAGAGTGTAAGAGAAGCTTTTAATCCGCGCCATTTTGTTTCAATAACTGTGCCACTTCGGGATGATTGGATTGGATAGCAATGGCAAATGGAGTGGCATTGTTGGTTTTGTCTTCCATCTTGAGAATAGCGCCATTTTCAACGAGCATTCTAGCGATTACAGCATCGCCATTTTGTGCGGCAAAGTGCAGCGCTGTAAATCCTTCCTGATCGGCATGATTAATGCTGGCCTTTTTATCGATCAATAATTGCACGATTTGTGCTTGCCCAAATTGAGCAGCCACCAAAATGGGAGTGATCCCAAATTTCATGTTGGCATTTATGTTGGCCCCTTTTGTAATAAGAAAGCTAGCAATCCCGGCTCTGCCATATAGTGCTGCTAAATGTAGGGGAGTTGCTTGGGTAGACATGTCCATAGCATTGACATTAGCGCCGGCTTGTAATAATGCAACGGCTATGTTTTCTTGATTATTAACTACAGCGGAATGTAAGGGGGTGATCCCTTGCTCAAAAGTTTGATTCACATCAACACCTGCTTCAATAAGAGCTAACACAGTGTCTAATTGTCCGTCTTTGATGGCAGCTTGTAACTGCATAGCGGGAGTTAATGCTGTTTGCGTGACAATCTCTGCGGAGCAACAAAAGCTCATCAACAGGGCAGCTAGGAACCCAATTCGCTGGAATGTGCAGAGTGGATGAGACATAAGACCCCCTGTTAATGGATACGTTATTATTCTATTCCCAAAGCGGATAAGGCTCAAGCAAAATAGTGCCAGGGAAAAATACCTTGGCGGTATGGGTAAAGAATTCGCTGTGGTCGGATACATAAAATGTCCTCTTACTACTCTCTGTTTTATTTAGAAGATGATGCAGGGTTAAATAATGTTTTACATTGGTTGCAGTCATTTCTCCTGCATCGATGATATCAACCCTATTTTGGTAAAATCCTTGTATAAAATTTTTCAACAAAGGATAGTGAGTGCAGCCTAAAATCAAGGCATTAACCTCCAACAAATCAGGGCGTGAGAGATATTCTTTTACCACAACCTCGGAGATTTCTCTTTCTGCATAACCTTCCTCAATTAAAGGGACGAGCAGGGGGGTTGCCAAAGAAGTCAATTCAATATTGCAGTGTAAACTATCCACACGTTTTTTATAGATATTCGATCGAACGGTTTGTTTAGTACCAATTAGGCCAATTTTTTTATTTTTATGGTGATTTCGGAGATGCTCGATCACAGGATCGACCACATTAATGACATGAGCTTGGTTGCCAACATGTTCTCGAACGCATTCATCTGCAGCTGTGGAAGCAGTGTGGCAAGCAATAACAATCAGTTTGCAATAATGTTGCAACAGCACATCACAAATTCTGGTGGAGTAAGTTTGAATCGCGGCAGTGGATTTATCGCCCCAGGGGGTATGAGCGGTATCTCCAAAATAGACGATATTTTCATTGGGTAAGAGATCCGTAATGGTTTTAGCAACGGTTAGTCCACCCATGCCGCTGTCAAAGATACCAATAGGATTTGTAGATTTTTGAAACATAGGCTTTTAGCTTATCATATTTTTTGATCCCTTTTCGTGGCTGTCTTCAAGAAATTTTTCAAAACAGGGCTATACTTTTTGGAAGTGATAAACGCAAAGGGAAGTGAGTATGTGGCATTTGAAGACCAGACTTGGGGTATTTTGGGTAGTTCCTCTGCAAGATACCGGTAACAGGTATGTTCTCGGTATAAATGATGAAGAGCTAGCTTTATATACAGATTTAGAGCAAGCAGCGAAAGATGTTCACGATCAAGCAACTGGTTTTTTGAAATGGGACAGTGAATCCGAGATCAAAGCCCCCCTACATATTGCCGAATGGATCGAAGGCGAACCTAAAGACTGGGGCAGTCATTAGCTTCCTAACTTACGTATGAAATAGGTTGCAGAAACAACCTGCTTTCGGTATGATTCAACCCTCAATTCGTTCGAATTTTGACGGGAGATCTTAAATGCAAGCAGACATTCATCCGCAATATCGTGATATTAAAGTCACCTGTAGCTGCGGTCATATTTTCCACACAGGTTCAGCACTTTGTGAAGATCTCGGTATTGAGGTTTGTAACGAATGCCATCCTTTTTATACTGGCAAACAAAAAATTGTTGATACGGCAGGACGTGTTGATAAATTTGCTAAGAAATTTGGTGGTTTTTCTTTGAACAAAAACCAAACCGGATCAGAGGACGACACTAAAAATTAAGCTTGGGGATTAATATGAATGACGATCTCATTAAGCAGGCACTGGATTATCATGCTTATCCAAAACCCGGTAAACTCAGTATTCATGTTACTAAACCTACCGAAACGCAAAAGGATCTCGCTCTAGCTTATACGCCTGGCGTTGCCGAACCGGTTCGAGCCATAGCGGCAAATCCAAGCGATGCATATCGTTATACGGCTAAGGGAAATTTAGTGGCCGTGATCTCCGATGGTACAGCCATCTTGGGTCTTGGAAATTTGGGGCCTTTAGCAAGTAAACCGGTGATGGAAGGAAAAGCCGTTTTATTTAAGCGATTTGCGGATATTGATGTCTTTGATATTGAAGTGGCTGCCAGCAGTCCAGAAGCTTTTATTGAAACCGTGGTAAATATCTCCCCCACTTTTGGTGGCATTAACTTAGAAGATATTAAAGGCCCGCAGTGTTTTGAAATTGAACAAGCGTTGGTTGAACGTTTGAATATTCCGGTGTTTCATGATGATCAGCATGGAACTGCGGTTATTGTTGCAGCGGCTTTATTGAATGCCTTAGAGTTACAAGAGAAAACGCTTCAGAACTCCAAAATTGTTTGCTTAGGCGCAGGGGCAGCAGGTATTGCCACTATGCGATTGTTAATGACATTAGGTGCGCATCGCGATTCTATTACAATGGTTGATAGTACGGGCATCATTCATGTAGGAAGCAATGATCTTAATCCTTACAAATTTGCGTTTGCACAGGAAACGGATAAACGTACACTTGCAGATGCCCTAGAAAATGCTGATGTTTTTATTGGAGTGTCTGGTGGGGTAAATGCGCTGACCGCAGATATACTTAAATTGATGGCTCCCAAACCTGTGGTATTTGCGTTAGCAAATCCCGATCCAGAAATTCGGCCAGAGATAGCGCATGCTGCAAGGAAAGATATCATCATGGCAACAGGCCGATCAGATTATCCCAATCAAGTGAATAATGTCTTATGTTTCCCTTATGTTTTTAGAGGGGCTTTAGATGTACGGGCACGTTGTATTAATCAAGCTATGTTGGTAGCAGCAGTACACGCTATTCGTGGACTAGCGCACGAACCGGTTCCTGAGGTAGTTGCAAACGCTTATGAGGACAAGACACCCTTAAAATTTGGTCCAAACTATATTTTACCAAAACCCTTTGATCCGCGATTATTAAAGCAGGTATCGTTGGCGGTTGCTAAAGCTGCTATTGAAACGGGTGTGGCGCAAATTCCGTTACCGGAGCACTATTTAACCTAAATCAACAGGAGACGTTATGGGACGACGTAAAATTGCATTAATAGGGGCAGGGAATATTGGTGGTACGTTAGCTCATTTAGCTCTTCTTAAAAACTTAGGCGATGTGGTTCTTTATGACATTGCAGAAGGCATTCCTCAAGGTAAAGCATTAGATTTGAATCAGTCAGGCCCTACAGAGGGGTTTGAGGGTTGTATAATAGGAACCAATGATTATAAAGATATTGAAGGCGCAGATGTCGCAATCGTGACGGCCGGACTTCCCAGAAAACCAGGTATGAGTCGTGACGATCTTTTAGAAATCAATGCCAAAGTGATGAAAGCAGTCGGCGAGGGTATTAAACGGTATTGCCCACAAGCTTTTATTATTTGTGTTACCAATCCTTTAGATATTATGGTGCGTTTGTTGCAGGATTTTTCAGGGGTTCCTGACAATAAAATTGTGGGTATGGCAGGGGTATTAGATTCTGCCCGATTTAGAATGTTTTTGGCGGAAGAATTTAAAGTCTCTAATCGTGAGGTGCTTGCGTACGTATTAGGAGGCCATGGAGATAGCATGGTACCTTTAACAGGATTAAGTAATGTCGCAGGCGTTACTCTAGAAACTCTAGTTGCCGAGAAAAAAATCACTCGAGAACGCTTAAATGCGATAGTTGATCGGACACGTAAAGGTGGCGGTGAAATTGTGAATCTCTTAAAAACGGGATCTGCTTTTTATGCGCCTGCCACAGCTGCTATTGCCATGGCGGAATCTTATTTGTTAGATAAAAAACGTATCCTGCCTTGTGCTGCTAAACTAAAGCCTGGTCAATATGGGGTGAAAGAGCCTTTATTTGTTGGGGTTCCAGTTAAAATTGGGCAAAACGGAATAGAGCAAATTATTGAAGTGGCTTTAACCGAAGCAGAGAAATCCAATTTACAATTATCCATTGATGCGGTAATTGAGCTGAATCAAGCGGCTGCCAAATTAAAGCTTTAAAAGCATCAGCCACATTTTCGTAATATTTTGTGGATCGTGGCATATAGAATAAGCTCTAATAGGAATTTTTTACCCTGCTTTAAGCCCTTGGGATCCTGATGGTTGGTTTGTTTTGTATTCCTCGCTTCTTAAAGTGGCAACTCTAATGCCATAATGAGACTCAAAGTGGCATTAGTGATGCCACTTTGCAATATTTATTACCGGCTAAGTGTTGATCGCGCCCCGAAATTAAATGTATTTTATTCACATTTCTGTCGCTTTGTGGATCGTTCGGTGGATGTTTCATCGGGCGGTGTATATTCTAAAGTCGCTGGCAAGGATCCGTCTTCGGTTTTTATCGAAAGAAGTTTGTCAGTATTGGTGATGGCTGCAGCAATAAGAGCTCGCACATCGATACAATGATGTCGATAAATATTAAACCCTACCATAAAATGTGAATTATCTGGTTGAATGAGTTCAGCTGGAATGTCTTTATCATGATGCAATGGTGTTGCTTCTTCTAAAGCTGTAAAATACCGTAATGCTTTTGTTTCCAAGGCAGCACTTTGTAAAATGACTGCAACTCCCGGTAATAGCAGTGATTTTTGTGCTGGGGAAATGGTAGCAATTAGTTTTAGTTTTTCCTTTAGGGGTAATTTTTCCAATTCGCTAAGCTTGGTTATCCATTGTCCGTTCCAAGGAAATAGGATCTGAATAGAGTTGTCATCTGGAATGGACAAATTCAAAGCGTGGTTTAATAAAGGACGCAATCGTGGATTTGTTTTTAAAGCGTTAAACAAGCCAGCGCCGTATTCTAGAAGTGATAGCGCTACATCTACGTTTCCGTTTTCTAAACTAATGTGAAGTGCGGAAATATTATTGTCGGTTTTAGCGGAAACGTTAGCGCCATATTTTATAAGACAGAGAACAATTTCTAGGCGCCCTTTTCTTGCAGCAGTCCAGAGCGGGGTGCAAGGGTCATACATTATATTGCCACCTGTTTTATCAACAATTGCCCCATGGTTTAAGAAAAAAAGCACAATATCTATATGGTTTTCCTTTGCTGCTATCCAAAGAGGAGGGGTGAGATCCGGTCCAAGATTTTCGTGCGCATCTATTTTAGATCCGAGTTTGACTAAAGCTTTAGCCATTGGATAACAACCAGTGTTGGCCGCAATCCATAGCGATGGATAGTTAAGAGTTGCTTCTTCGAGGTGATTTCCTTCTAACCTAACACTCACAAGTTTTTTACTTAGAGAGAGGGATCGACATAGTTTTAGAAAGTGTCGCTCTGTTATATTGTTTAGGTGAGAATTTCTTAAATCAATGCTTTTAAGATTAGTGCAATCTGCAATCGCGTTAATAAAATGAATTAGCGTTCCGATATCTAAAGCAGCAAGATTTGTGCTGCTAAAATCTAATCGAGTGACAGATTGCTTAGCTTCAAGAGGCAAGCCTAGAAACTCAAGAACGTCCATAACGCCATTTTACAATAAGTAATATTAAAATGCTGCTATTTAGCATTGCAATTTATTGTTTGTAAACTTGCTTGAAACCTCCTTTTCCGCTCGTTATTTCTCCTGCTACGGCGCGTTTCCATAGGACTCGTGGGGTCAGGTCCAAATAAGAAACAAGTGATAAGAAGAAAACTGTTTATCGCTTGTTTGGATCTGACCCTATAGATTTTAAGCAGATGCTACAAGAAATCTACGATTATCTCTGTTTTCATTATTTAAGCCGTTGTTAACCGTTAAATCTTGTGAACATTGTAAGGCTTTTCTATTTATTCCGGAAAACAACGAATCAAATTTAAGCTGATTGCGCATAAACTTTAATTTTGGCAGTAATTCAAAAATTAGAGTTATCATAATGGGTCCGACTTGCTGTTGCCTATCAGATATTAAGTGAGGCTCTTGATCCTGCTGATACTCTTGGGTATCTAATAGCATATTATTGTGCTCTACATAATTGCGAAGATATCGCATGTCATCATACGATTCATTTAAATACCGACAATTTGTTGCTTGTGGTAAAGTTCTAATCTTATCTAAATGTTGTAAGAGTTGTGCGGCGTTGAATTCAATGGCATCATTAAATACAGGATTGGTTAGCAATCGAGCGAAGAAATTCATAGCATCACTCGGATTTTGAGATTTACTCCATGCTTGCAAATTGGGAAAATTAAAATTTGCTTTAACAAAATCTTCTTGCTCCATA
>JBEICO010000019.1:0-13370 GCA_040383965.1 Francisellaceae bacterium | reverse complement strand
GGTAAAGCGTGTTTCCTCTATAGTTTTAGCCCCATCGCCACAGCCATGCTCTCTTACGCCTGGTTTTCTGAAAAAATAACCCTGCAAAAATGGCTTGGTCTGATCATAGGTATCCTGGGATTTATTCCTTTATTGGCTAGCGATTCCAACCAAGCAGATACCACCACCTCTTTATTCTTTCTTTCATTTGCAGAGCTCGCGCTCTTTATTGCGGCAATTGTATCCTCGATTGGATGGGTCGCCATGCGGGAAATGGTTAAAAACCGCAGCTACTCTCCCGTTATGGCAAATGGAACTACGATGCTTGTGGGTGGGATCTTAGCGCTTGTTCATTCCCTAGCTTTTGAAAAATGGGATCCAACCCCCATAAGTGACTTTTGGCGATTTCTACCTTGGTTCTTATGCTTAACCTTGGTTTCAAACCTGGTAAGTTATAATTTGCATGCCAAATTACTCCGGTCTTTCACCGCAACGTATTTATCCTTTGCCGGTTTATCGCAGCCTTTTTTTGCTGCCTTTTTAGGGTGGATTTTTATTGACGAAGTTCTTTCACCTTATTTTTGGATCTCTGTGGTGGCTGTCACGTTGGGTCTTTGTATTTATTATCGCGAAGAGCTAAAACTGCAACAAGCAACCGCAATACCTACTGATCTAAATATCAGCCTAGATATTGATTAGTCTCCCTGTCGTGGTAGAATGCCCTAGTTCTTTCAACAATTGGTTTTAATAAAATGCATCCATACCTGAATATTGCTGTGAGAGCGGCACGTCGTGCCGGTACCATTATTACTCGTCATATGGAAAAATTAGATTCCCTTTCCATTTATGAAAAAGGGCTTAACGATTTAGTAACCGAAGTCGATAAGTCTGCCGAAGCGGCTATTATTGAAACCATTTTTAAAGCATATCCGGATCATGGCATCTTAGGAGAAGAAACGGGTTATCATCCCGGGAATGAATTTACTTGGGTGATTGATCCTTTAGACGGCACTATGAACTATGTTCACGGTTTCCCTCAATTTGCCGTTTCCATTGCCATCAAACAAAAAGGTCATATTGAACATGCGGTCATTTACGATCCCATCAGCCAAGATCTCTATACTGCCACTCGGGGTGCTGGCGCCCAAGTAAATGATCGACGGATCCGCGTTTCCCCTCGTGAAAATCTTAAAGGCGCCTTAATTGGAACCGCTTTTCCATTGCACTATCGCGATGGGACGACACCTTCAGACGAACTCCGCTATTTACCCCATCTACAGAAAATCTTTAATCAAGGCTCTGATATGCGAAAAGTGGGCTGTGCTTCTTTAAATTTAGCGTATGTCGCCTCCGGAAAATTAGATGGATTTTGGGAACCTGGCCTAAAAGAATGGGATATTGCAGCTGGCGTATTAATTGTGCGTGAAGCCGGCGGTTTTGTTTCTGATTTTGCAGGAGAAAATGGTTTTCTAGAAAGCGGTAATATTATCGCAGGAACCCGCAAAGTGCATGCAGAGCTCTTAGACATTTTTAAATGAGACATTGGGGGTCGAAGCTCAGTTTTTTGCATTTAATTTAACGCAATAATTGCGGCTTCGACCCCAAGATTTTTCACGGCCCTTCAAATTCAACTTTAGGCTTAGGGAGTAGATCGGCACGGCTTAGGCCCATCCACAAAGCCAAGGCACCAGATACATAAATAGAGGAAAAAGTTCCGATCACAATACCCACGAAGAACGCCATGGAGAATCCAAATAGAGATTCGCCCCCAAAAAATAACAACGCTAATACGACTAATAAAGTCATAAATGACGTCATGATGGTTCTGGATAAGGTTTGATTGATCGATAAATTCACCACTTCAACAGGCGATCCTTTTCGCACTTTTCGGAAATTTTCGCGGATCCTATCAAATACCACAATGGTATCGTTTAAAGAATAGCCAAGTACTGCCAAAACTGAAGCCATAGTGGCTAAATCAAATTCAAATCCAAATAGCGAGAAAACGCCTAATATTAATACCGCATCATGAGTTAAACCAACTGCTGTACTTACTGCTAACCGATATTCAAACCGAAGCGCAATATACAACATGATTGCCAAGATGGAAACTAGAACCGCAATCCCTCCCTGTTCAACCAATTGAGCACCAACCTCGGAGCCCACAAATTCCGTACTACGGATCTCAACACCCGGATGTTTAGCTACCAAAATGGCAAGAACTTTAGATCCCAGTTCTTTTTCTAAAGCACTGCATTTGCTTTGACCAATTTTTTCACAATTCGTTTCATTGGGACGACTGCCAATACGAATTAATAAATCTTCTACAGAACCTTGCTGTTGTACCCGAGCACCATGAAAGCCATTTTGTTCTAATACTTCTCGGATCTCAGAAGGAGAAGTTCCAGTTGAAAACCGCGCTTCAATTTGAGTTCCACCCGTAAAATCTAAGCCAAAATTTAAGCCTTTAGTTACCAAAACTCCAATGGCAACAATCCATAATAAAACCGTTATAATTCCGGTATAACGACGGATCCCCATGAAATCAATATGAGTTTCTTTTTTAAAAAATTCCATCGGTTATATCCCCACCCTAATGCGTCGGGTAGATCGGCCCCCATAAAGCCATTCTACTAATGCTCGAGTACCCGTAATGGCCGTAAATAAAGATGTCAAAATTCCGATGGATAAAGTAACTGCAAATCCTTTAACGGGACCCGTCCCCACAGCAAATAAAACAATGCCCACAATTAATGTGGTTAAGTTGGAATCTACAATAGTAGCAAAAGCATATTCAAATCCTCGGAATATACTGGCCTTGGGAGATAATCCTAACCGCATTTCTTCGCGTATCCGCTCAAAAATTAAGACATTCGCATCTACTGCCATTCCCAGCGTTAACACAATACCTGCAATTCCAGGTAAGGTTAACGTAGCACCTATTAACGACATGATGGCTACTAATAGCACCAAATTGGCAATGAGTGCCACATTGGCAATTAAACCAAACACGCTATAATACAGAGCCATAAAAACCAAAACCAAACCCATACCTGTTCCCACAGAAACCATCCCCATTTGGATATTTTCTTGTCCCATGCTGGGGCCCACAATGCTTTCTTCTACAATAGAAACCGGGGCTGGTAATGCGCCGGATCTTAACAATAATGCTAGATCCCTCGCTTCTTGAAACCCTAATCCTGTAATTTGAAAATTATTCCCTAACGCACTGTTAATGGTTGCAATACTAATTGCGGATTCAGAAGTTTTGTGATCTTTTACTTCTATGTAAACCACCGCCATACTCCGCCCAATATTGTCTCGAGTGGTTTTTGAAAAAAGCGAAATATCTCCACTTAAACGAATATTAACAGAAGGACGACCATCTTTATCTTGGCCAGTGCTGGCGCCTGTGATCATTTCACCGGTTAAAATAGATTGCGTTTTAAATAAAGAAGGTCTCCCATGACGATCATAATAAACCTTAGAACCAATAACCGGGAGCCCACTTAATACATCCTGTAATTTATGCTCCGTATCCTCTATTAAAAACTTAAGGGTCGCAGTCTTTCCTAAGATATCTTTTGCATAAGCGGTATCCTGTATACCCGGTAATTCAACCACAACTCGATTTAAGCCTTGACGTTGCACTATGGCCTCAGCAACTCCTAATTCATTCACTCTATTGCGAAGGGTTCCTAGAGTTTGCTCTATCGTTTCATTGCGAATATTTTGAATGGCGAACTGCGATAATTTGGCAGTTATAAAGATTGATGCTGTTTCTTCACCTGTGGTTAACGCCAATTCATGTTCATTTTTCTGAAGTAAAGTATATGCTTCATTGCGACGCTCTAAGGAATCAAAATAAATAGAAAATTTATCATCAGATATTTTTTTGATTTGTTTGTATGGAATTTTAGCCAATCGCAAGGCTTTTGGCAGATCCGCATAATACCCTTCCATTCTTCTTTGGATAACAGACTCAACATCTACCTCCATTAGAAAATGTACTCCACCTCGAAGATCTAAACCCAACTTCATGGGTTTTGCTCCAATAACACTTAACCAATACGGGGTAACAGGAGCTAAATTTAAAGCAACGCTATAATTTTCACTAAGCTCTTTTCGGAGCACATCCTTAGCTTTTAATTGTGCATCGGGATCGCGAAAGCGAATCAATAACGCTTCTTGATCTGCAACAGTCATGGCCTTTGGCTTTAGATCTGCTTCTTTTAGCAAAATCTTGATCTTGTCTTCCAATTCTTTATCAACAACATTACCTTTAAGACCCGTGATTTGCACGGCTGGATCTTCTCCATACACATTGGGTATTGCATAAAGAAGCCCGAGTGATAAGACAATACCCAATAAATAATATTTCCACTTCGGAAAAGTATTCTGCACAATCTGTTCCTTCTTATTTACCCAATCGATTTAAGAGTACCTTTAGGGACAGAAGCTGCAACCGCCTGTCTTTGAATAGGAACTTCAACGCCTTCCGCTATCATCATAATCAAAAAACTATCCGTTACCCGAGTAATTTTACCCAAAAGACCACCAGTGGTAATTATTTCATCGCCTTTTTGTAATCCTGTCACCAATTGTTGATGCTCTTTTGCACGTTTGCTTTGCGGACGAATAAATAAAAAATAAAAGATAACTGCAAAAACGGCCAACATGATCCCGGAAGTCATTGGATTAGAAGCGGCTCCTTCTGCATCTGCAAAAACGGCTGGCGATATCAATAGGGTTAGCCACCCAAAGTGTTTCATGACTTTCATACAATTGACTCCTGTTAAATAGTTAGTTAACAATTTACATGCTTTAGAAAATGTTGCTTTAGTGTAACACTAATTTTAATTTTGCCTACCCTCACCCGCCCGTCATACCCATCTCCCGTAATAGGAAAGAAAATAAGGATAAATAGTTCTTGGAGGGTGGGATGTAATTTGGTAGACTTCATCCTCATCTTGACATGCCGGGATGGCGGAACTGGTAGACGCGCCAGACTCAAAATCTGGTGAAGGTGACTTCGTAAGAGTTCGATTCTCTTTCCCGGCACCACACATACTTATAAAACTTAAATAAAGAGGGAGTCGGCCGATAAGCCGGGTTCTGTCGTGAACAGTCATTCATCTAGGCCATTCGTCACCAAATGGCTCAAGCGACCTACCCGAACCCAGTACGGGCCGCACTATTAGGTTCCTATTTGGTCTTGCTCCCAGTGGGGTTTTCCATGCCGTTCCTGTTACCAGTTACGCGGTGCGCTCTTACCGCACCTTTTCACCCTTACCTAACCGTTTAACGGGCTAGGCGGTTTATTTTCTGTGGCACTTTCCGTAGACTTTCATCTCCCAGGCATTACCTGGCACTTTGCCCTATGGAGCCCGGACTTTCCTCCCTACTCCAAACGGAGTAGAGCGACTGCTTAGCCAACCCCCAAGCTAAATGATATCGATAATAGACTACCCAAAGCAAGATTATTCCGTGCTAATATGGGCACCATGCAAAATTCATCCCTACAAGGCACTTGTTATCGATCCAGTAAAAGAGTTTGGGCAATATTATTGATTGTTTTTTTGGGATTTGTAGCTATCCCTCCTTGTAAAGCCGCTCATCCTAAAAAATTAGAACCTGTTTTAGCAAAACTCGATGAACACATTAACCGCCAGCTCCAAATTAAACATATTCCAGGTTGTGCCATTGCCGTCGTTTATAAAGGCCAAGTTGTGCACCTCAAAGCATATGGTGTTAAAACATTGGGAAGTCAGGAAAAAATTGATATCGATACGGTCTTTCAATTAGGCTCTGTCTCTAAACCCGTGGCAGCAACCTTAGCCTCCATCTTAGAAAATAAAGGCTATTTTCGTATTGAAGATCCTGTTAGTTATCATTTACCCCAATTCGCTTTAAAAAGTAAACAGCACCGCCATTCTCTAAAGATTAAACATCTATTGAGCCATTCAACCGGTGTGCCTCGCGCTGGCTTTAATAATTTAATTGAGGCCCATGCCCCTTATCCTAAAATTCTAAAAGCACTGCAAAATACCCCTGTTCGCACTACCGTTGGTAAACGCTACGATTATCACAACGCCATGTATGGCGTCATTAGTGACATCACCGAATCGGCAACTCAGCTTTCTTTTAATGAAGCTCTTAGAAAGAATTTATTAATTCCGCTTAATATGACAAAAACAACTTCTACTTTAAATGGCCTGATGCGGTCTCCTAATAAAGCAACGCCTCATATCAAAAATGGTAACGGCAGCTTAATACCTGTGCATAACTATTCTAAAGGCTACTATGCTGTTGCTCCTGCAGGAGGCATTAATTCAACCATAAGAGATATGTCGATCTTTCTTAAAGCACAAATGGGTGGAGCTCCTGAAGTCCTAAACCATCGAGCCATCATGCGTATACAAACCCCACAAGTAGCTACCAACAATGTCTTAAGCCCCTATGAAGGACCTGCCAGTATCATAAAAAACGCGCATTATGCTTTAGGTTGGCGCACCGTTGCTTTTGCCCATCATAAACTTGTTTTTCATGGCGGTTGGGTAAAAGGCTTTACCAATTTTATTGCTTTTATGCCAGATCAAGAAATTGGGATTGTGGTATTGCATAATAGCGAATCGAAGTTTTCTTCAAAAACAGCGGTTAAATTTTTTGAAATGTATTTAGACGTTCCTAAAAACAAAGTAGCAAGTACTTATACCAAAACGCCAAAATCCACAAAATATGAAAAGCAACTTAAAAAATCCAAACAAGCTAAATATAAACGTTCTAAGAAAAAACAAATTAAGCAGAAAACTTCAAAGCCCGTTCGTATAGTAAATTACGGCCAATCCCGGTAATTTTTGCCGCTAAAGTAACCGCTTGTTTAAGCGGTAAAGCTGTTAATAAAACTTTTAAAATATGCTCATGTTCAACTGTTAATCCTGCTTCTATAGATTTTGGAATGGCACCCGCTATAACCAATACAAATTCCCCTTTTTGTTGGTTAGGATCTGTACGGATCCGATCGAGTTGTGTCGCCAATGTTCCAAGGAAAATGCTTTCAAACATTTTGGTTAATTCGCGTGCTACCAAAGCTTCTCTTTCTCCTCCAAAAACATCAATCAAGGTTTGCAGTGAACTTAAAATCCGATGGGGAACTTCAAAAAAGATCAATGTTCTAGACTCATCAACCAATTGTTGTAATTGTGTTCTTCTAGCAGTTGCCTTCGCTTGCAAAAATCCTTCAAACACAAATCGATCGGTGGGAAGTCCACTGACAGATAAAGCTGTAATGATAGAACAAGGGCCTGGGATTGGAATAACTTTGATCCCGTGTTGATGTAACAATCGAACGAAATAATAGCCAGGATCACAAATTAAGGGAGTACCAGCATCTGAAATCAGCGCAAAAGTAACGCCCTTTTGTACCTCTAATACTAAAGCTTCTGCTTTATTCTTTTCATTATGATCGTGCAATGCAATTAAAGGTTTTAAGATCCCAAGCCTCTTTAATAACGGCAAGCTATGGCGAGTATCCTCGACCAAAATGTAATCAACCTCTTTTAAGACCGAAACTGCTCTTTCCGTCAAATCCCCTAAATGCCCAATAGGAGTCGCCACAATATAGACAACGCCTTGTTTTACCATAGATCCACTCCCCCACTTCCATTCCTACTATACCGTATTTGAATTTCCATTCAAAATACGGTACCTTAAAGTATATGGAAATTAGGTTTGTTCGATCACGGTTGGCGTTTTGTTTTTTGCTCGGATTTATCGTATTAGCCGGATGTACAACTAAATCCTTGCGGTCTGGCAGCTCTCCTAGTGAAATTCGTCAATCTGGACGCCAATATTTAGAACTCGCCAATAAATCAATACCGTTACAAGCACTTGAATACCGCCTTCAAGCTACCCTGGCTTTTATTCAAGTAGGAGACATTCAGGAAGCACAACGGATCCTTCGCGAATGCCGATCCAATACTTATGTTATTGATCCTTACCTTAGCAAATCTATTCTAAATGCAAGACTCGCCCTCTTAAATAAAGACCCTTCAAAAGCAGCTATTTTATTAAGATCTACACTGCGATCGTTAAACCAAGATCCAAACTCGTATACAGCAGCTTCGAGAAATGCATCTTCAGGCACGCCACACATTGCTTTACTGTTACCTTCAAAAGGCCCTCATCTTGAAGCGGCTAAAACCGTACGCGATGGGTTTTTGGCTGCGTATTATCAGTCTCTGCAACATCTACCCTCCGACGCCAGCGTTAAAATCTATGATACGGGAGAAGGCAGCGAAATTCGTGAGGCCTATCAAAAAGCCCTGGATGATAACGCAACCTTTATCGTAGGCCCGCTTACTAAACCTGAAGTTCAAGCAATGGCTACCCTGCGCCTCAGTATTCCCGTTCTTGCTTTAAATACGATTTCTGACGATCCTTCTTTGCCCATACAACTATACCAATTTGGTTTAATGCCAGAAGATGAAGTCATCAGTGTCGCTGATCATGCTTTACGCCAAGGACACCGTAATACTTTAATACTAGCGGTACAAGGTGAATGGGGAAAACGACTTGTCCAAACGTTTAAACAATATTGGGGGTCCAAAAATGGCAATATCGTTGAAACACAATATTTCAAGCCTGGTAAAGATTTAGACAGCAAGATCCAAACCTTATTACGGGTCAAGAATACAGAGCGACGTCAAGATGTAGACATGATCTTTATTGCCGCTCCTGCGGATATTGCCAGACAAATTAAACCTTTGTTAAATTTTTATTATGCAGAATCCTTGCCTGTCTATGCCACATCCTCTGTCTATGGAGGGATCCCCTCACAACATAAAGATCAAGATCTGAATGGCATTCGATTTTGCGATATGCCCTGGATCATTAACCAATCTGCAGAAAAACAAAAAGGGAATGCATCGAATGCACCTCGCTTTTTTGCCTTAGGGTTAGATGCCTATCGACTCGCCATTCTATTGGGTAAAACAGAAGGCCTCCCTTCCTACGGTTTTTCAGGATATACTGGAGAACTTAGGCAAGTTGAAGGCAATCGAATTCAGCGAGGGTTAGTGTGTGCTAGATTTGAACAAGGTGTCCCCGTCCCAGACTAAGGGTCAAGCCATCGAAAATCTCGTTGCCAATTACCTGTTAACCAAAGGATCTCAACTACTCCACCGCAATTTTCGATGCCGCACTGGCGAAATCGATCTAATTATCACTCATCAAAATCAGTTAGTGTTCGTAGAAGTTCGCTTTCGACGCTCAGCACTATATGGAAATGCCGCAGAAAGTGTTACCTTCGGCAAACAACAAAAAATCCTTCGTGCCGCCCGCTACTTTTTATGTACTCATCCCAAATATAAAAACTATGCTTGTCGATTTGATGTGGCTGCCGTTACACTAAACACACATGGCTCAAATGACTCAAACGAAGCCAGTAAATATTCCATTGACTGGATCCAAAACGCATTTTGTTAACTTTTAACGGAGAAATAATATGACCCCAACAACCAGAACCCACATTTTTCTAACCACACTTTCCTGCTGTTTATTGCCCCTTTTACAAGGGTGTGTGGCTGCAGCGGCTGGTGGTGCTGCCACCAGCGCTGTGGTTGCGACCGACAGAAGAACCGCCGGAACCATGGTAGATGATCAAACAATTGAATTTAAAGCGATGCATGAAATCCGACAAAATAAACCCCTTTGGAAAGAAAGCCATATTAATATTATCAGTTACAATAATGTCCTTCTTATTGTTGGACAAACCCCGACGGAAGAATATAAACGCCAAGCGGAAGAAGCCATTAACGGGATCCCAAAAATTCGCCGTGTACATAATGAATTAACCATTGAAGAACCCGCTTCTTTAGGTACCCGCTCGCAAGACAGCTGGATCACAACCCAAATTAAAACTAAATTAGTAGGCCATAAGGAAATTAGAGCCGGTAGAATTAAAGTGGTTACAGAAAACGGCGTGGTTTATCTCATGGGACTCACCACCCCCGAAGAAGAAATGGTTGCTACTGATATTGCCCGCGAAATTAAAGGAGTCGAAAAAGTTGTGCAAATTTTTGAAAATGCAGAAACTTAAAAACCAATAAAAATCAGGTGTAGTTACACACTAAAAACCAACTATTTAGTTCTTGTCATTGCGAGCGTAATGAAAATACGCTCCATTCTCTCATCCCTGCTTTCACGGGGATGACATGATCTCGCACCCTACCTTAAACTGACCCCACTTAAAATTAATTACACTTAATGACAAAAAAAGAATTACGAACCTATTTCAAGACGCTGAGTCTTATCCATTAAGACTGAAAAATACAATAGAGTAATTATATGTACGTGTATTTGCATGCTTTAAGGGGTATTATTTATGCCGCGTAATTTTTGCTTTGATTTTGATCAAACGATTGTTGCAGGACATTTTCATAGTGCTCTAGGTAATAAATTGCTCCCTTCAGAATTGGATCCCGAGCATGACGAGCCTTCAGCAACAAAACCGAGTCAGGATCCATATAATATCAGAGGTGCAACTAAAGCGTTACTCGAGGATCCAAATACAGGCATAAGAAATGAAGAACAATTAGTGTCATTATTTAAAAAAATCATAGCAAGGGGCGATAAAATATCTATTGTTTCATACTCAAACTATCCTACAGCAGTTGATGAAACCATGAGAAGAATTGTGGGGAAAATTATTCCTCCAAATCCGGTTAAGGATTTTGAAAAAAGAATTAATGCTTATATTGAAAAAAACTTTGCCATTGTAGTCGGATTCCCAAAATTATCTACTGAAGACAACCAAGCGCTTGAGACAATTCAGGATCTTAATGCACAATGGAAAGAAAGAAGAAGATTGTGGGCAGAAAAACATGGCAAAAAACAACATATCGATTTGGCAAATATAGAATGGGGGGAGAAAAATGTAAAATTTAATAAAAAACCTGTCTTTGCAGATGATGACACAGGTAACCGAAAGCATGCAGCTGAAAATAAATATGCGGAGGTTATTGACGTTCCAAAACCACCAATGGATCCATCTGATCCTCATCAATACTTAAAGGCAAAGGATAACGGCCAATACCTAAAGGATTGTGAGAAATTTATAACACCCTCTCTTTTCAATCGTATCTTAAATTTCTTGGGTTACAAATCAAAGAACGAAATACAAAAACAAAAAGATAACGAGTCAGAAAGTAAAGTATATGGTCCACAACTAGTGAGCCCTACTACTTTGCCAAGGCTCGCTGGACAAAGAAACATAGTGACACAGACAGTTGTACAACAAGTGTTTCCAACCCCATTTGTGGCTCAACCATATGCGCCTCCTTTACCCCCCTTAAGAAATCAAGTTTGGCAAGCAATTCAATGTCAGAATGTTAATTTCATTAATGAACTTATAAAATTGGGTGGCTTTGACTTTTTTGAGGGTAATGCTTTAACTAAAGGTGCTATATCAGGCAATATTTATTTGCTAGAAGCCATGAGGATGGGAAACCCCTATATGATAAGAGCAGTGCAAACTGCATTAGCCGCACAATGCATTAATAATCCGGAATTAAATAATTTTGTTCAAGGCATAGCTGTTGTATACACTGGCCAAGGAAAACAGTATGATGCAAATTATTTACAATATCCGGTTCAACATTGGTATAATAACCAGCTACAATCATCAGTAGCTTTTTATAATTTAAATCAAAAGCAATATTCCATTACCCTTCCAGATGGACAGTCTGCATTCTTCAATAATGTCTCGGATTTAATAACACACTTAACAAATCTAAATATTGCTCCAACCTTATCACAAACGATTGCTCCTACTTTCGTTCAAATCCCACAATCACTGCAACAGCAATATGATCCCCGAACCGAAATTATAAATCAAATTAAAGCTGGAAATCTGAGTGCTGTAATAAACCTCTTAAATGACCCAAACAATCCAACTAACGTATTAGCCCCTGCTGCTCTCACTAATGAATCACTTAAAAGCAATGCAATATTAACAGAAGCACTAAATACAGGAAACCCTCATGTTATTAGTGCAGTTACTGCTAAAATGCTTGCGGAGTGTGGTAACGACGCCAACAAAAAACAACTCGTAAGTAACCATATCAATGATTATATGCTTAGTATCCCGGGAGTACAGAATTTAACCCGAGCCGAAGCTGAATTGGCTGTTCAAGTTAAAGGTATATTTGAAGTAATAGTAAGACCCGCCAGCATTCCAGCAGAAGGTGGCTCTTTATGGCTTTCTCTAACCTACTTACACCCGATAAATAATAAACCAATACACAATAAAATCATTATGGAGGTCAATGATAATAAAATTCAATATCGTTTTAGAAACGAAGATGAAGAGGTTGTTTGTCAAAATATATCAGAAATTTCTCAATATTACATTAATCAAGCAATAATGATCACCAAGTCTAACCCTAATAATTCAAACATAACTGGTGAAGAGCTCATCACTAAATTCGATGGTTTAAACACTAAAGGAAACCCCTCTAAACAAAAAATTGATGATTTTATTAAATTATTAGATGATCCAACCCTTAGTAAAGAAGCAATCTCAGAACTTATCAAACATGATTTTGGAAGTGGCAATTTTGCTTTAATAAAAGCCATAGAATTTCGCAGCCCTAAATTGGTGGAATGTTTAATTAAACATGGTGCCGACATTAATGCTCAACCCGTTAATACAGAAGCAATATTTAATTTACCAAAAGATGAAACACTTTCAAATATTGTGACCAATTATTCTTTATCTTTAGCTAAAAAAATAGGGGGTGCTGAAATTATAGATATAATAGCAAATAGGATCCTTCAAGATATTGCAGAAAAGAAAAGACTAAAAGAAATTCCACAGGAACTCAAAGATTTCATGGAACTGTATAAAAAGCCTGAAACTACACCTAATGATGTTAAAGATTTCAAATTAAAGTCAAATAGCTCGACTACATTACCATCAGAGTCATTAGCCAATCGATTAGCTCAAGCACACGGTTCATTACGAAGTAATGGGAATAGCGAACATCAAGAAAAAACGCGAGTAATTACAGCTCGTCTAGTAATTTCTGGGCCAATAGCTAGACAACCTCAAGCAAAAGCGAATGATCCTAATACCACAGATGAATTTATAAAGTTAAAAGAGCAGTTAATGAAGAGTACGGCTATTCCAGAAAATATGGGTTTTTATAAAGATTCGTTTGACGCAACCATTAAAGCATTTGAAAATGGAAATTTTATAAAAAATTCAATACAATTGTGTCCTACCGGTGAGAAGGTGTGAAGCTAAAGGTTTAATTTGATAATTTGTCTCTAAGCTGAACTTTAATTTGTAAAGCAAGGAGATAACATGAGTAATGTAGTGCCCATTATTG
>JBEICO010000018.1:0-13533 GCA_040383965.1 Francisellaceae bacterium | reverse complement strand
CAGATCGTTGTGTTACCTTATCTATTTCGTCTAGAAAAACGATCCCCGATTGCTCTACTCTTTCCATGGCGCGAGTTTTAATATCATCATCGTTAATCAGTTTTAAGGCTTCTTCTTCGCGGATCAATTTTAGCGCATCTTTAACTCGAAGCTTACGTTTTTTAACGCGTTCGCTGGAAAGTGTTTGAAAAATATTTTGTAATTGGCTTGTCATTTCTTCCATACCAGGGGGAGCCATGATTTCAACTCCAATGGCATTTTGTGTCGTATCAATTTCAATTTCAGTGTCGTCTAATTTGCCACTTTTTAGTTTTTTAGCATACATTTTTTTAAGTGCAGTATGGCTTAATTTCTTTTCAACTTCTCCAGTATCTTCTGTATGGGGAATAGGGCTTGGGGTGGGTGCTAAAACGTGAAGGATCCGATCCAAAGCTGCGTTTTCGGCTTGTTCTTGTACTTTAGTTAAAGCCTCTTCTTTGGTTAATTTGATTGAAATATCCATCAAGTCTCGGATGATGGAATCGACATCTCTTCCCACATAACCTACTTCGGTAAATTTAGTGGCTTCTACTTTGATAAAGGGAGCCCCCGCCAATTTAGCCAAACGACGTGCAATTTCAGTTTTGCCAACACCAGTCGGTCCAATCATTAAAATATTTTTTGGGGTAATTTCATGACGCAGAGGATCGGTTACTTGCATTCGCCGGAATCGATTTCTAAGGGCAATGGCCACCGATCGCTTTGCAGCTTTTTGCCCGACAATATGTTTGTCGAGTTCTTGCACAATTTGTTGAGGTGTCATCACGGCAAATTGATTTTTATTCATACGCTTTCGCTCTCTAGTTCTTCGATGGTGGTATTTTCATTGGTATAAATACAAATGCCGGCCGCAATTTTCAAAGATTTTTCGACAATATCTCTGGCTTTTAAATCCGTATCATTGAGTAAAGCGGTGGCAGCAGAGAGCGCATAGGGTCCGCCAGAACCAATTGCAATTAAGCCTCGTTCGGGTTCTATCACATCTCCATTTCCCGTGATCATCAATGAGTGCTGTTTATCGGCTACAATTAATGTAGCCTCCAGTCTTCTTAACGCGCGATCCGTACGCCAGTCTTTGGCGAGTTCAACAGCCGCACGCATTAAATGTCCTTGGTAGGAATCTAGTTTTTTCTCGAATCGTTCAAATAAGGTAAAGGCATCGGCGGTACCTCCAGCAAATCCAGCGATCACTTGATTTTGATAAAGCCTACGTACTTTACGCGCATTGCCTTTTAACACCGTATGGCCGTGGGAGACTTGCCCATCTCCTCCAATTACAACATGATTATGCTTTCGCACACAGAGAATAGTTGTGCCTTTAAATTGCTCCATGGTGTATTCCTTTGGTTAGCGTCGTTGTAAAAGTAAAATGCCTTGGATTTTATGTTTAGTTAGCAAGATCTTTTGATTCAGAGCCGTGGATTCTGTGGAAAAAGGTCCTAAAATGACCCTGAACCAGATCCCATCTTCTGCATCAATTTTCTGAATTCGTGTTGTAAATCCTTTTGTGGCCAAACGTGCTTTTAAATTTTCAGCTTTTTGTTGTTCACGAAATGCACCTGCTTGAATAAGATATTGTGCAGCCGCCACCTTTTTTTGAGTATTGGGTTTTTTGCTTTCTTTGACATTTTGTTTAGGAATTGTTTTTTTAACAGATATTTTGCTGGCTTTTTTAAGTTCTTTAGCTTCAGTGTTAGGGAGTATTTTAGGCGTTAGGGGTTTTATCTCGTTTTCAGAGTCTATAACAGGTGTGGGTGCTGGAGGAGATTCAATAAGAGTATGCGCGACAGGTGGAACCTTAGTGGGCGTATCAGGAATGGGAACTTCCATGCCTGGCAAGAGTTGATAAAATTCAAATCGTTGTACCAAATCTGTTTTTGGAGTCTCTTTTGTTTTTCCAGCTTGTTTGGGTTTGTGGTTTAGATCTTTAGGTTCTAAAACATCGCCTTCAGATTTAGGCTCTAAGATAAACTGAGAGGGCATTATAGACCATTTGCCTGTAATCAGAAGATAGGCGCCGCTGGCAGTGATAATACCGATCAGCATGCCGATCATAAGCCATAATCCGGCAGTGGATAAGGGTGAGCGTTCTCGTCGCTGTTGGCGAGGGGAACGTCGAGCCGTACGGTTTTTAATTAGTATTGCCATAATTTAAGTCAAATAACTCAAAAAAACATTAATATTGTTGTATTGTAGCAGAGTTGTTCCAGAATGGATTACTATAAAATGTCTTCTTCTCCTACGTGTGGGAGAAGCATAATACTCTACCCGTTCACGGGAGAGGGTGGGGGCGTAGCGCCGGGTGAGGGTCTAGAGTTTTAAATCAGGAGCAGAAAAATATGTTAATGGGGTCGGGTGCTGTTATAGGGCTATTAGCCATATTAGCCGTTGTTGTGGTTTTTATGGGTGTTAAACAAGTTCCACAAGGGTATGAATGGACCGTAGAACGGTTTGGGAAATATACCCATACCTTAAGGCCAGGGCTTGCCATCATTATTCCCTTTGTTGATCAGATCGGTGCCAAATTGGTGATGATGGAGCAAGTTCTGGATATTGCTTCTCAAGAAGTCATTACCAAAGATAATGCGATGGTCAGAGTAGATGCTGTTATATTTTTCCAAGTGGTGGATGGAGCCCGAGCTGCGTATGAAGTAAGAGAATTAGAGCGTGCCATTGGGAATTTAACGTTAACCAATATTCGAACCGTTTTAGGTTCCTTAGATTTAGATGGGGCTTTATCACAACGGGATCATATTAATTCGCGATTGTTGGTTGTCATTGATGAGGCGACAGCACCCTGGGGTATTAAAGTCACGCGCATTGAAATTAAAGATATTGCGCCGCCTCGAGATTTAGTAGAAGCGATGGCCGCACAAATGAAAGCAGAGCGTGAAAAACGTGCGGCGATTTTAGTGGCAGAAGGCGTGAAACAAGGAGAAATTTTACGCGCAGAGGGCGAAAAAATCGCAAGAATTTTGGATGCAGAGGGCAGAAAGCAAACCACTTTCTTAGATGCGGAAGCCAGAGAAAGACAAGCTGCCGCAGAAGCAAAAGCAACTCAAGTGGTTTCAACCGCCATTAGTGAAGGAAATATGCAAGCCATTAATTATTTTGTGGCACAAAAATATATTGAAGCTCTGGGTAAAATTGCCTCTGCCGATAATCAAAAAGTCATTTTAATGCCCCTTGAGGCTAGCAGTGTGATTGGAAGTTTGGCAGGGATCGGTGAAATTGCTAAAGAAGTTTTTAACAAAAAGGATAAAACAGCATGAATCAATTCATTGGCATGATGCATGAGTTATGGTCAACTCTATATTGGGCCTGGTTTGGCTTAGCATTGGTATTAATTATTTTTGATGTGGCATTGGGTGCTAATTTTTTCCTGTTATGGTTAGGGTTGGTTGCATTTTGTGTAGGTCTTATTGCTTGGATTTTCCCTGTCATTCAGTGGCACTATCAAGTATTCATTTTTGCAGTAGGCGCAATTGCGAGTATTTTACTATGGCGGCAATATATTAAGTCTAACCCCGTAAAATCAGATAGGCCTACTTTAAATAGACGTGCAGAGCAATATATTGGTCGAACGTTTATTTTATCGGAAGCCATTATTAATAATCGCGGTAAAATTGTGGTGGAAGATTCAACTTGGAGCGTGGAAGGCGATGATCTGCCAAAAGGCATGAATGTCATCGTCACAGGCGTCGATGGTGTCATCTTAAAAGTCAAAGAAAGAAATCCCTGAAGCGTATTGTTGTTCATGCGTAAACTTTGGTATTCTCTTGTCCTGTTGTTGTTTAGCATTGGGGGATATTGCATGTTTTATGGGTTTCAGATGCATAAAGATAGCTGCGAAGATGGATGGGGTGCAGCTGCAAAATATGCGCATATGTCTTACAAAAAAAGAGATGATATGCCTATAGTAAGGCAAGGCGAGATACGTGTCAGTGAACAACAATTATTCACCAGTGGTCTTTTAGGGTGTAGTGCTGTTGGATTTACCCATGGGAAGAAAAATTTCCTTGCTCATATAGATGGTACAGTTTCTGTTGACGCGATTAAAGATGCGATTTCAAGAAATTTTAAAGTAGAAGAACTTTTACAAGATGATAATTTAACAATACTGATGTGGTCTGGAATGGTAAGCGTTATTCCTCCAAAAACCATTGCAGCGGCATTGCAAAGTTTAGGATTGTATGAAAAATTAATAGATATGACCTCTATGGACGAGGTCGGGCCAATGACAGAAGTGGGCGTTGATACAGATGGGTCATTTTGTGAGCAAGCTCGTCCAAGAGCAGTCGAGGTAAAAAAAGCTTATCCTCCGCTGCTAATTGGTAATATAATTAATCCCAACGTTTTGGAGTTGAGTAAAGTATTTGCAAAGCAGGCAGAACTTGCTCCAATTGAATTACCTCCCGGATCTCAAGGCTCGCTTGAAGCTTGGAATCAATGGTTGCAAAAATATTTTTTAAGAGTTGCGGGAAAGGATCACCAAGATATTGCGACAGATCAAAAACATCCATTGCATCATCAGATGCTACCGTTGTTCAGAAATCTAGGACTCGTTGACGCAGTACTTCCTTCAAGAAAACAATTTGATGTGATAGCTATTTTTGGTGGAACACCAGTTGATACCCGAGAAAGAATGTATCATGTTGTAAAACTATGGCAAGAAGGTGTGAGAGCTGATCACATTATATATATTAATGGGCGGCGTAAGTTGCATCCTTTGGAGTTAACCCAGCATGGGCTGGATACTGAAAATAAGGATACCCCTTCGCAACCGGATTGGGTCACCCCTAAAGACATTCCTTTGTTTCAACATGAAATGGCGGCTGTTATTTGGGAGCAATTGGTTCCTAAGAATTCAGAACTATTCGCAAAATTTCAAATTCTAACCATTGACCCGCCTGTTGGTAAAAGTCGCGCCACAACAGAAGATACCATTAGTGCATTAATAGATCGAAATACAAGCATGACATCTTGTCTTTTTGTTTCAAATGCACCCTATGGGCCTTATCAAGGTGAAACGGTTAATAATGTTTTAGATGAAAAGGGTGCAAAGGATCTGGTAACAGAAACCACTTCTTCAAAATTAACCCGGGATTTAACCACGGCACCTTTTTTAGATACGTTAGCGCGTCGAGCGTACACTTTAAATGCTATCGAACAGCGGCATGACCTAAAACAAAAATTAAAGCAGTAAAAGGGATCAGGGACTTTTATCTTTGTGTAATTCCACTATCAATTGCCGCAGCTCTTTAAGAGCAAGGTTTTGCACTTCCAATTGTTGGGTTATCCCGCGTATTTCCTGTTCGGCCTTTATATTAAGGAGATAATCATTGTGTGCTTCTAAGCGATCGCGCGCAGCTTGACGGTTTTGACTCATCATAATAACGGGGCCTGCATAAGCGGCTTGTAAGGATAAAAACAGGTTTAACAAAATAAAGGGATACGGATCCCAATGTTCAAACCATGCTAAGATATTCAACATTGCCCAGAAAAATAAGACTATCGATTGAATAACGATAAATTTCCACGACCCTATAATTTGTACGGCATGTTCAGCCATTAAGTGACCTTTAGACATCTTCTCGGAGTCTAATTCATTTACGCATTGAATAGTAGAATCCAATTTTGGATGATGGTGATTGTTGGGCTGTGATTTGTTTGGCATATTTAATCCTGTACATAAATTCAATTAACTCTTAAATAATATACCTTATTTAAACGAATGAATATCCAAGCATGGTGTTACCTTCTCCCGTTGCGGGAGAAGGTGGCGCGAAGCGCCGGATGAGGGTAAGGGGGGCTCTCAATAACAATACTTTAAGTTTTTGGTGGCTCTTCTTGCTTAGCTTCAGCAGGTGCTACAGGCGTTACAGGTGCCACGGGTGCTGCAGTTGCGGCAGGTGGTGCTACTGGAGCAGCGGGAGTTGCTGGGGCGGCAACAGGTGCAGCTGCAGGTGTTGCTGGTTGAGCGGCCTTAGCAGCTTCAGCTGCTTTTTTATGTTCTTCAAGCTTTTGTTTCCCAGATTGGATCCCAGCTTTAATCAAAGACAAACCGCCTTCAAAGCCTATTTTGATGTAAGGCATGGCGATTTTGCTGGCTTCTTTTGCAGTGTTCATCGCACTCGTAGCAATTTTTTCAATTTTTTCTCGGGTTTCTTTTTCTTTGGCAGCTTTATCTTCAGGCTCTTTCGCTGCATTGTTGTCTGGTTCGCTCATGGATGGGGCCCCCTTAAATGTAATCTAACAAACATAATAATAGCACAAAAAAGAGTGCTTATTGGGGGTCAGATTCGGTAAAATAGGTCAGTTGCTTAGGGCCTATGCCAGAAAGGGAGAGGGAATATGGATAAAAAGAAGACAGAATTTAATAACATAGGCCAGCATAAGGTCACAAAAGCCGATTTACCGCTTTCTTGTCCTATGCCAAAAATGGTATTGTGGAACGCCCATCCTAGGGTGTATTTACCGATTGAGGAGACAGGGGAGGCCACGTGTCCTTACTGTAGTGCACGTTTTCTGTTACAAGATTTTAGTGAGTCATAATTGAATAATATATTAGTTGTAGGTCCTGCTTGGGTAGGGGATATGGTTATGGCCCAGACCCTCTTTAAGGCAATTAAAGCGTTAGATCCAGAAGCAAATATTGATGTTTTAGCTTCGGATTGGAGTCGGCCATTGCTGCAACGAATGCAGGAAGTGCGCCAAGCTCACGCCATGCCACTCGGTCATGGGGTTTTAGCTCTGAAACAACGCTATCAAATTGCACAAAGTTTAAAACCTTATGCGTATTCACAAGCGATTGTATTACCGAATTCCTGGAAATCTGCTTTAATTCCTTGGTGGGCAAAAATTCCAAAACGCACGGGATTCAGAGGCGAGTTTCGTTATGGATTGTTAAACGACGTCAGAATATTAGATAAAAAACAGTTACCTAAAATGATCGATCGTTTTGTTGCGTTAGCTTATGAAAAAAATCCAAAGATATCTTTCAAACAGCCACCAATTCAATATCCACATTTAGAAATTACGCCTGATTCACGTGAAATCACGATAGCCAAATTTTTAAAAGATAAAGATCTGAATCAACCCATTTTAGCCTTGTGTCCAGGGGCTGAATTTGGCCCTTCAAAACGGTGGCCAGAAAAACATTACGCGGAAGTCGCCAGACAAAAATTAAAAGAAGGATGGCAGGTTTTTATTTTTGGTTCGAAAAACGATAAGCCCGTTGCTGCGAATATTCAAACACTCTGTGGTAATCAATGTATGGATTTCACAGGGGCTACTAATTTAGATGAAGCCATTGATTTGTTATCGTTGTCTAAGATGGTGGTAACCAATGATTCTGGATTAATGCATGTGGCAGCGGCACTGCAAAAACCTTTAGTAGCTGTGTATGGATCAACCGATCCGGGGTTTACTCCTCCTTTAGGAGAAACTTCAAAAATTGTGCGGTTATCCCTTTCATGCAGCCCCTGTTTTAAACGAGAATGCCCCTTAGGGCATCATCATTGCATGGAAAATTTAGGAGCAGATCAAGTGCTATCTGCTATTAAAGAAGGGGTGTATTGATGCGGGTGTTGATCATTAAAACCACTTCGCTCGGAGACATTATTCATACTTTACCTGCGTTAACCGATGCACAGAATGCCTTACCAGAAGCCACGTTTGATTGGGTGGTAGAACAACCTTTTGCTGAAGTTCCCGCTTGGCATAAAGCAGTGGATCGTATTATTCCAATTGGGTTGCGGCGTTGGCGTCGAGAAGGATGGAAAGCCTTAAAAAAAAGAGAACTTTTAGATTTTCTAACCGCATTAAGACAAGAGAAATATGATTTTATTATAGATGCACAAGGGTTATTAAAAAGTGCAGCGCTTACGGTACTGGCTAGGGGTAAACGTGTTGGACTTTCTTGGGATTCTGCGAGAGAGTCGCTTGCCAGCTTATTTTACCAGAAAAAAGCAGTTGTTCCTTGGGAGCAACATGCGGTGATACGCGCACGAGCACTTTTTGCAGAAGGATTAGGATATCCTCTTCCCCAGTCACCCGCCGATTATGGAATTAATCTTAAAACGTTATCTATTCCTTCTATGGCGACACCTTATTATGTTTTTTTACATGGAACAACCTGGGATACCAAACATTGGCCAGAAGCCTATTGGATCGAATTGGCCAAAAGAGTTGAAATGACAGGGCATTCTATTCAGTTACTGTGGGGAAATGATGTTGAACAGGTACGTGCTAACAAAATTGCTGCCAGTGTGAAGTGTGCTGTTGTTGCACCGCATAAATTGAAACTATCAGAGGTGGCGGGTGTCTTGGCAGGCGCAGCCGGGATTGTTAGCGTGGATACCGGACTTGGCCATTTAGCGGCTGCATTAGGGGTGCCGACCGTGTCTTTGTATGGACCAAGTGATCCTAAACTTTCTGGCACACATGGTGCAAGACAACTGCATTTGGCAGCTACTTTTCCTTGTTCTCCTTGTTTTAGCAGAACGTGTACCGTGAAAGGCGATAAGCCAATTGATCCTCCTTGTTTTCAAAGTTTATCCCCCGATAAGGTGTGGGAAAGTTTAAAAGTACAAGTAGGTATTGGTGTAGCATGAGTAGTGTTGCAGCGGTTAATCAAAGCACTCCTAAAATAGTAAGCTTTCAAGAAAAATGCGATCTTTTTAACAAACAGTGTGCGGTTTTATTAGGCCTTGTAGTTCCTATTTCTACGATGGGCACCAATGTTTTATTGTTATTATTTTTATTTTCTTGGTTTTTAGCAGGGGAGTTGCGCGAAAAAGTAACGCTTATTTGGAAAAATCCCGTTGCTAAAATGGCAATATTATTTTTCGCTGTTTTTTTACTTGGAACCACTTATTCAGAAGCTTCAAAAGGAGAGGTTATCCATCAACTAGAAAAATACGCAAAATTATTGTATATCCCTTTTATTATTCCGTTGATGGCAGAGGAAAAATGGCGTAACAGGGTCTATGCCGCGTTTATGGGCGCAATGGCATTGACCTGGGTGTTGAGTATTCTGAAACTTAATGGGGTATTATCCATCGATAATCGTTTTACACTGGCCTGTGTATTTAAAGATCATATTTATACTAATTTAATGATGGCTTTAACCTGTTTTATGGCGGGGCATTATTTAATCTCTGCAACCAAAATAACTCAAAAAATATTATTTAGTGTTATGTTTGTGGCAACAGCGTATTTTGTGTTATTTATGAGTCAAGGTCGGATTGGTTATGTTTTATTTTTGGCTTTAAGTGTTCTACTTTTTTCCCAAAGGTTTTCCCTGAGGGGTTTAGGGCTAGGATTAATAGGATCTCTATTAGCATTAGGGATGGCGTATCAATATTCCGAACCTTTTCAAAGTGGGTTGTCACTTGCTTTAGAAAATGTATCAAAATATCAAAGTGGGGAAGCCAATACGTCTATAGGTGCTCGATTGGAATTCAATCGAGAAACATGGCGGTTATCGAAGCAGCATCCGTGGTTTGGATTTGGGACAGGTAGTTTTCAGGAAGCTTATAAAACCCATTCCGTCGATCAAAACTTATTGTTAAGCCGTAATCCACATAATGAATATTTGAATATTTTCTTTCAGTTGGGGAGCATGGGGTTTATCCTATGGCTTTCTTTTTTAGGCGTTATTTTTTGGAAGAGTTTTTCGTTGCCAAGTTTTGAGAAATATTTTTCTCAAGGAATGTTAATTTCCATGATAATTGGGTGCATGCTAAATTCTTGGCTAATGGATTTTACGTCTGGGTATCTTTTTGTATTGCTGATAGCTGTAACCTTTGGTGCTTATTCGGTTAAAAAGGGATCCTGAGTATGAAACGTTATCCGACCAAGATTTCTGTAATTATTACGACATTTAATTGGCCCTATGCGTTGCACGCCGTGTTAAGTGCTCTGGCGGATCAAAAATCTTCTTGTCCGTTCGAGATCATTGTGGCAGATGATGGTTCGACAGATGAAACCGCAAAGTTGATCCGAAGTTTTAAAAATCGAATATCGATCCCGCTTTTACATATATGGCAACCTAACGAAGGATTTAGGGCTGCAGCGATCCGTAACAAGGCGATCCTAGCAGCAGAGGGAGACTATATTGTCTTTTTAGATGGTGATTGCATACCTCGCGAGGATTTTATTGCTTCACATGCAGGATTAGCAGAGCCAAAGACGTTTGTTGCGGGTAATCGGGTGTTATTAAGCCGAGAATTTACGCTATCCGCATTATCTCGAACTTTGCCATTACATCAATGGACATTTTGGCGTTGGTGTCTTGCCCGCATTTTAGGACACTGTAATCGGTTGTTTCCCTTAATTTCGTTACCGCTTAGACGTTTGCATATTAAGACAAATTCTAGGTGGAAAGGCGCTAAGGGATGTAATCTTGGGATATGGAAGTCTGATCTCCAAGAGATCAATGGCTGGGAAGAGAATTTTGAGGGATGGGGTTATGAGGATTCTGATTTAGTGATGCGTTTACTGCGTTCTGGCGTGCAGCGTAAGAGTGGTCGTTTTCGAGTGCCGGTGGTGCATCTTTGGCATCCAGAAAATGATCGGGGTAAAGAAAGGGAAAACTGGAAACTTTTGAAAGAGCGACAGAAACGGCAACAGTTATGTGCAGAAAAAGGTTTAAATCAATATGAGCTTTAAAACAACGGGTGGGATTATGGGATCTTCGACTTTAGAGTTTGAAAAAGCCAAAGTGTTAGTCATTGGCGATGTTATGCTGGATCAATACTGGCATGGTGGGACTTCGCGTATTTCACCGGAGGCACCGGTTCCGGTGGTGCTGGTGCATCACATGGATGAACGTCCCGGAGGGGCTGCCAATGTCGCATTAGGAGTTGCAGCATTGGGGGCGAGTACTCATTTATTGGGGTTGATAGGATCAGATCTTGCGGGTGATACATTAGAAAAACTGTTATTGAAACAGGCGGTTTCATTTCAATTCGATAGAATTCCCGATCACACGACAATCACTAAATTACGCGTATTAAGTCGTAATCATCAAATGATTCGCTTAGATATGGAAAAACCTTTTTCTAAAGAATTGCAAGCCACGGCATTATTACAAGCCAATTTTGAACGGGCTTTACCGGATGTCAATATGGTAATTTTGTCGGATTATGGTAAGGGAACCCTGTATCATTCAAAAGAATTGATCCGCATCGCGCGCGCCCATCAAGTGCCGGTATTAGTCGATCCTAAGTCTACAGATTTTTCAATTTACCAAGGTGCAAGCGTAATTACGCCAAATCTTAAAGAATTTGAGGCTGTGGTGGGGCGGTCTTGTCAATCGATTGATGTTATGGTGTCCGAAGCCCTTAAATTATTGTCTCAATATGAAATAGGGGCATTAGTGATCACTCGTTCGGAACAAGGGCTTTCGGTTATTCTAGCCAATGGTGAAGTGACGCATGTGCCTGCCATTGCGCGTGAAGTTCATGATGTAACGGGTGCTGGTGATACCGTGGTTGCCATGTTAGCGGTGGGATTAGCTTCCGGGTTTACTTTGGTGGAAGCAGCTACGCTAGGAAATATTGCAGCCAGTATTGTTGTGGGTAAAATTGGGGCGACAACGGTTTCGGTTCAAGAAATAGAAACCGCGCTTGGAAACGATGAGCCTTCCGCTTTAGGAGTGATGGATGAAGCAGATCTATTGGCGGCAGTGCGGATCAGTAAAGCCAAGGGAGAGCGTTTGGTTTTTACCAACGGCTGTTTTGATATTTTACATGCAGGACATGTTTTGTATTTGGAGCAAGCCAAACGTTTAGGCGATAGGGTAATTGTTGCTGTAAATGTGGATGCGACGGTGGCGAAATTAAAGGGCGCTAATCGGCCTATTAACCCCTTAGCCGATCGTATGCAAGTATTGGCAGGATTAAGATCAGTAGACTGGGTAGTTTCTTTTAGTGAGGATACGCCAGAGCGTATTATTCGGAACATTTGTCCGGATGTCTTAGTGAAAGGCGGGGATTATAAAGATGTCACGGTTTTACCAGGTGCAGAATTTGTACTTAGCAAGGGTGGTAGTGTGCAGATCTTAGGGGTTAAGGAGGGGTGTTCTACCACAGAAATCATTAAAGTGATCACCAAAGCAAGCCAGGATAATTTTGAATTTTCTGGATAGTTATGATATACAACTGGCGTTATGTTGTAGGTGTTTTGAATTAATTGTCCCCAAAATAATGCTGCTCACCCCAGGTTCTTTCAGAATAAATTGCAGCGACGTTTGAATCGGATCTTCTCCAGGGATGAGTGTAAGATGCCCACTCGCTAATGCTTTTTTAATTAAAATCCCTTTATGTAAAGCTTTCGCTTCTTGAATAACAGGAAGTTCTACGGTGTAGTTTGGATTGTGAGTTACCATGGCGATATCAGATCTAGAAAGCGCTAATTTTCCGCCCTCGATTGTCTTGGTAGACATTCCAAAAGATCGGATCCATCCTTGTTGTTTAAGATCTGCCAGAGTTTCTAAAATCCCAAAATGTTCAATGTTGTAAACATCGTTGCCATCAGAATGCACCAAAACTACGTCTAGATAATCGGTATTTAAGCGCTTTAAACTGCGTTTAACACTCATTTCTGTGTGTTCTTTAGTGAAGTTGTAAGTTGATTCGCCATTGATAAATTCTTCGCCCACTTTGGTGACTATCACCCATTCTGAGCGATGATTCTTAAGAAGTTTTCCCAAGCGCTCTTCGCTATTACCATAAGCAGGAGCGGTGTCTAACAAGTTAATGCCTAAATCTTGTGCCTTCCCCAGTAATTCAAGTATGTGTTTATCTTCGGGGATCGCAAAAGCATTGGGATATTTAACCCCTTGATTACGCCCAAATTTAACTGTTCCTAATCCCAGAACTGAAACCTGAATACCTGTATTTCCCAGTGCTCTTTTTTCCATGTCTTATCCCATCATCCCATTGGGGTCAAGTCTCAACAAGAGACAATTTTCTAAAATTTTCCCCATTTGCCAATATATCATATAATAACAGCAAGCCATTATTGAGTTATTTGTTAAACTTCACAATGTCTGGATAATTTGCCAATTTCTGGATCTTTGTAGTGGTAGTTTGGGGAGTGAAATTGCAGAATTTTGAAAAATTAGTGGAGGTAGTGGATCTCGAACAACTGGATAAAACTATATTCAAGCGCAAAAGCGTAGGCTGCATCGTTTTAACCAAAGATTTAAAAATTTTGTTACAAATGCGCGGTGAGAACTGTAGATCTTTCCCAGGATGTATATCAACTTTTGGGGGTGGTATTGAGGTTGGTGAAGAATCAATACAAGCTTTGGTACGCGAGTTATACGAAGAATTAGGGACTAATGTAAACGGATCAGAGGTTATTAGCTTTGGCGCTATAACAGATGCTGTGTCAAAATATACTGAATTAGTCTATGTTTATTTCTGGCATGATCATTTGGGAACCATTACGGGTTGTTACGAAGGCAGTCCTCTATACTTTGAT
>JBEICO010000017.1:0-14483 GCA_040383965.1 Francisellaceae bacterium | reverse complement strand
TTGCAACTGCCTGTTCTCTAAACTGTGAGCTATATTTCTGACGTTTTTTAGTAACAATTGATTTCTTGTGATTCATATAACACCTCTCTGATAGATTTTACTATCTTAGCAAGGTGTCCGAAAAGTCGGGGGAAGGTCAAAGCTTATAATAATGTGTAAACACGGAAGTTTATAAAGTGCTTTAGGTTAAAGATGTAGGTTCTAAAGCACCAATAGACAATTCTTCTATGAGAACAGATGTTTCTTCCAAATGATGTGAGTGATCAATAACCAGAACTTCTTCAGGATGCCATAGGCTCAAAGGATCTTTTAAAGCCACAACTGGAATTATGTTATTACTTGTTAATGCTTCGTAGTGCAGATCTGAAATGTTTAAGCCTTGGTAATAAAGTCCCACCTTTTGACATAAAAGTAAAATCTTTTCGGAGTGTTGTGTGGTCCAAGGTTTAAAAACGGTAAACTTCATACCCGTTTTGGTTGTTTTTAATAATTCTATAAAAATAAAATATGAAAGATCGGGGGCTGTCTCGTGTTTTAAAACAGATTTCACAAACACAATTTTAGGTTTCCAGCCAGATCGTTTGCAATGGATAAGTGTTAGAATACATTGTTGTAAGGAATGGTGGTGATTAAGCTGCACAATGGCTGACGAAGAATTACCATCTAACCAATCTTTTGATAACTCAAAATAGTTTGCAAAAATTTCTACAACACACCTTTCCTGATCTTTAGAGTTTTCCCTAATATGTTCAAAATAATTTAAGGCCAGAGGTATGTACTGAGGGGCAACACCATAAGCTAATAAAACCTCCTGCATTCGCTTATTTGGCTTCCCATTTTCCATGGATTTTTCCACTCCGTGTTTGATAGTTGAGTAAGTTGCATCCTAGCTAACTTCCCTTAAAACCACTATACGGCGCTTGCCCAATTTTCGCTAGTATGGGTATACTTTTGATTAGATCAAAATCGACAGAAGTTATGAATAGGGGTACAGACATGGTTGAACTACAGACAGTGGTTATTATGAGTGGTGTTCTTGCGTTAGGGTATGGTATTTTTGCGGCAAGGGCCGTATTTCAATCCTCCGCTGGGAACGAACGGATGCAAGAAATTGCGCTTGCTATCCAGGAAGGCGCGAGCGCCTTTCTAAACCGGCAGTATAAAACCATTGCGATTGTTGGACTTTTTATTACCGTTGGCCTCTATGCCGTACTTGGCCTTTATTCTGCCATAGGCTTTATTATTGGTGCCGTATTATCTGGGCTTGCGGGGTATGCTGGCATGGGTGTTTCTGTCCGAGCGAATGTGAGAACCGCGGAAGCCGCTCGCAGTGGCCTTGCAAAAGCGCTCGACATCGCTTTTAAAGCAGGCGCCGTAACCGGACTTCTCGTGGTTGGCTTGGCACTTTTAGGTGTGACTCTTTACTACGTCGCATTAAAAGAATTGGGAGTTTCAGAACGTATCCTGATGGAAGCGTTAGTTTCCCTTAGTTTTGGCGCATCACTTATTTCTATCTTTGCCCGTTTAGGCGGCGGCATCTTTACAAAAGGTGCGGATGTGGGAGCAGATCTGGTCGGAAAAATTGAAGCGGGTATTCCAGAAGATGATCCTCGTAATCCTGCTGTGATTGCCGATAACGTTGGCGATAATGTAGGCGACTGTGCAGGTATGGCGGCTGACTTGTTTGAAACTTACGCGGTAACGATTGTAGCAACTATGGTGCTTGCTGGAATATTAGCCCCAGCGTCTCTTAAAGAAACTTTAATGCTCTACCCATTAGGAATTGGCGGTGTCTGTATTGTCGGCACCATTGTGGGAACTTTGTTTGTTCGCTTAGGCAAAAATCAAAACATCATGTCCGCCCTTTACAAAGGACTAATTGCCACCAGCATTATTTCTGGCGCACTTATTGTTGGGATCACAGAATGGCAAATCGGGATCCAAACTTCTTTTGAAATCGGAGATAGAAGACTAACAGGCATGAGTCTCCTATATTCTGCTCTTGCGGGTTTGGGTATTACAGGACTCTTAGTGTGGATCACCGAATATTATACCTCTACACGTTATAGACCTGTTCGCAGTGTGGCAAAAGCATCCCTAACTGGTCACGCCACCAACATTATCCAAGGGTTAGCCATTTCCATGGAAGCAACAGCTCTTCCAGTTTTGGTCATCAGTGCCGGGATCCTGTTTACCTATTCCATTGCTGGGTTATTTGGCATTGCGATAGCAGCTACTACCATGTTGGCATTGGCGGGTATGATTGTTGCGCTCGATGCGTACGGCCCGGTAACGGATAATGCCGGAGGTATTGCTGAAATGTCGCATTTGGATAAAGACGTTCGCACCGTCACAGATGCACTGGATGCGGTTGGCAATACCACTAAAGCGGTCACCAAGGGATATGCTATTGGATCTGCAGGACTTGCCGCACTGGTATTGTTTGCAACTTACACTGAAGATCTCAGCCATTACTTCCCGTATTTAGATATTCAATTTAGACTACAAGATCCTTTTGTGGTGGTTGGATTGTTTATTGGAGGGCTTCTTCCGTACCTATTCTCTTCCTTCGGTATGATGGCAGTAGGACGTGCGGGGGGCCAAGTCGTAGTTGAAGTACGACGCCAATTCCGAGAAATTAAGGGAATTATGGAAGGCACTGCACGCCCGGAATATGGAACTGCCGTGGATCTCTTAACCAAAACTGCTATTAGGGAAATGATTATTCCTTCATTACTACCGGTGTTAGCACCCGTAGTGTTGTACTTTGGGGTAAAGGCCATTGGTGGACAAGAAGCCGCTTTTACATCCTTAGGCGCAATGCTGTTAGGAACAATTGTAACCGGGCTTTTTGTTGCAATTTCCATGACTTCTGGTGGTGGCGCATGGGATAATGCGAAGAAATACATCGAAGATGGCCACCATGGCGGCAAAGGATCCGACGCTCATAAAGCAGCCGTAACGGGGGATACTGTTGGTGATCCTTACAAAGATACAGCAGGCCCTGCTATTAACCCGATGATCAAAATCATTAACATTGTTGCATTATTGTTAATTGCGATGATCGCGCATTATTCTTGATAAAAATTTGTTATATTTCCCCCCGGCTACGACGGGGGGAAATATAAATTTCGTGCATATACAACATTAAAAAACAAATAATATAAAATATTCTTGCAGCTGTACTACTACCTCAGTATAATCTCCTAAATTAGTCCTAGAAAGTTTAACTTGTAGTAATAGGGCAACTCATGCAGTTTATTGAGTATTTAAAAAAAGCGATTTCCAGCGAACAAGAATCCCGTGGTTCTCAGACATCCAACAATATAAGGGCATTTTTTCGGAAAATTGACAGCCATATTAACGACTGCTTTCAATTAAGCAAAGATTTATGTGCACAACAAGAATCAATCATAGAAGCAGATGCTCAAAAAATAAAAATACACATTCGAACACCTAGCACAACCCTCATAATGCATAGTATTGAACTTGCCTATCAACGCTATAATGAGATCCCCGCACCAGCAGATTCTGACTACGAGGCATTGCTGCATTCAATCCATCAACAAATACAAATGTCATTAACCCAATTTATCATTGGTTTTTTCGATAAAGAAAGCAATCCCATGGGTTCATTAATCTTAAATCCTGAAAAAGATTTAATCAATGCTGACATTCTCACACAAGAAAACACCTTATATATTATCTTTATCGATACTATTTTGAAGCTGGTTAAAACCACGATAGCTCAAAAAATTATGGCTGAAACAGACGAGGATAATAAGACCCCCCTAGCCATTGCCTGTTACCGAGGAGACAAAAGATTACTCGATAGTCTTATTACCCATGGCTTTTCTAAAAGAACACACTATAAGATCCCCTTTACACCATTAATAGAAATTGCAGTAACGGAAAGACATCAAGACATTATTGATTATCTACATACTCTCAATACAAAAAAGTTTAATAAATCTATTTTAGGAATGGTAGGGTTAATGGGATCTCTTAATACCTCACCTAATGCAAGATTTGCCGTGGTTAAACAAAGCGGTTCAAGTTACACAGGTACCCTACCCAAGGAGACCACTGAGATCTTAAGACCAATCCGTATTGAAAAAACTGAGGGTCAAGAACAAGTCGCAACTACCCCAGCAGGGAGTAAAATGCGATCTACCTGGCATATTATGGTTAATAAGGATTTTAATCCAAAACCTGTCATGCTTTTCTTAGACGAACATAAAGTTCCCGGAAAAAGAGAAGAGCCGAAAAGTGCTGCATCAGAAACACCCGTAGGTTTGCCTAGAAATACTAAAAATGAGCTTATGATACAGTTAACTCCAACACTTTTAGACATGTGGAGCAAAGAGGCGGAAAACACCAAAAGATACCGAGATCAAAAGCAAACCATGGGCAATATTGCCGCGGCACAAGTTGCAAAGTTGGCGGGTTTTACGATAATTGACACTAGCAGTTGGAATTACTGTCATCTAATTGCCTTTTCGATGGGAGGCCCGGATGGCCTACTTCCAATCGTTGAATCCGAATATGATCTGGTTGGCCCACAACGCGAGTGTAATCTTGTGATTGGTACCATCGAAGCTAACGCCATGATGTTAATTGTGGAAGATATTGCTAAAAAATTAATTCAGTATAAAAAACTTGAAGAAATTTGGATCCGTGTTAAGACAACTTTTGCACCAGGATTAGAGGCTTATCATATTGCGGAGTTTGTTGAATACACCATACAAGATTGTAAAGAAAATCCAACTCGACAGATCACTTTTAATTTTGATATGCTCACACGTCAAAAAATAACCGATACTGAAATTTCCACTCTCGGGACCTTGTGCACAGATATTTTTATCAACGGTGACGACGTTTTATTAACACCCCAAGCTAAAAGAATACGCTATTTTGAACCTGATAGTTTAGAGCATGATTCAGGTCTCTCTGAAAGCTCTTTGGACGAAGAATGTTCTTTCAGTGAACTTACAACTCCGCACTTTGGTCCTGAAACTCCTTTCAGAAATTATGTTAAACCTTCTTTGATAAGAACCCGAGAACAAATGGAAGGTACTCTTGAAGATGAATGCAGTCCTGTTGCCAATAGAAAGATGATAAGAGCTTAAACGTTAGAAAAAAATCTTCTTTTTTTAGAGTCTTCCTGCCCAGCTGTTAAGCCCTGAGCTCGAGTTTGTTGAGTTTGTAATGCTGGCATATTTGGGCGAGAAAGTTGTTCGTTTTGCTTTTCTTTAATATACCTTAATGGGTTCACTTCTAAAGTGATAGCATCGATTTTTTCACCTGAAAATTCAAGCGTATTTAGGAACTCAAGCATTGGATCTGGGATTATAAATTGATCCAGATGCTCTGGATTAGCCAGAATTCGACTTGAAAAACTTCTGCGATTCGCAGCCAATTTATCATTAATAGACTTTCTAGCTTCACGCATTTCTTTACCACCATTTTCTTCCAAAGGGGTAAACAGTGTGGAAAATGCAATTAGGGTTGCATTTTCCTGTAAAGACTCTGATAACAATTTACCAAAATTAAGCCATACAGATGTTTTGAGTCCTGCAGTATTCCCTGCAACAAACAATTGTAATAAGGTTTTATTTTCTCTAATCATGTTTGCCATTTGATAAAGGCTATTGGGGCTTAAATTGGTATCTGAAAAATCCACTGCGCGTAACCCAGGGTGACGTTTTATAGCTTCTAATAAATCTATAAAAAAGCCTTCGAAATATACGTTTGTTTTAAAGTCCAACTCGCCATTTGAAAGATCTAAATAAATTAGGGTTGGTGTATTTTGTACAAAATTTACCAAAGCTTTAAGATCATTAAGACCCATTTTTTGATAAGACAGACATAAAGCATAAGGCTGGCATTCTGTGCTTTTGCTTAGCACTTCAGTTAATACATCGGCTATAGATACTTCGTCTTCCAATTCTACTTTGTCATCTAATCTTAGAACAGATTGGTGACTTTCTTTTATAAGATCTTGAATGGATTTCATTGACTACTCCTACCTATAATTATGTAGCAAACTTATTATCTGTTGCTATGACAGGGGTCATTCTATCCAAGTTTTTTATGAATGTGTATATCCGCTTAAAAATAAATTTTCTGAAAGCTGACAAAAGTAACAACACTTTATCATCGCGAGCTGATATATCTCCAAGGAATTATATCGTTTATCGCCCCCTTTCAAGGGTGCAGCGAGCAAAGCTCGCAGGGGATGTTATGTATTAATGAAGCAACACATCCCCCCGCCACCCTTCGGGTGTCGGCCCCCTTGAAAGGCTGAGGAATCCCCAGTTTGAGAGAGACTATCGCATTGATTTTAAAAGGAAAAATTGAATTGCATGAAGGTTTATGATCAAATGATTGTTGCAAAACACATACATTTAAGGAAACCTTCATGCAACTATCTAAAGCTTTACATAACTTTGTTGAAAAGTCATTACAAAATGCAGGGATTAGGGCAACCAAAATAAATGCAGTTTTAGATATGACTAATTCACTATTAAACGACTCAGGTCTAACTCTGACCGGCATAGGGCGTAACTTGCCAGGTGAAACCGATTCCAAACATAAGATTAAACGAGTCGATAGATGGCTTGGTAATTCTAGTTTACATAAAGAAAGTCAAAACATTTATAAAGCTGTTTTTTACGATTTATTAAGACAAAGAAAGAAGCTTGAAATTCTGGTTGATTCGTCAGGATGTTGCAATTGGACAGAGAGTTGTTTGCGGGCTTCGTTGGTATATAGCGGTCGTTCAATTACCATTTATCAAGAGGTTCATTCAAGCAAGGAGCAACAAAAAGAATGTGTTCATAAACGATTTTTAAAGAATTTGAAGAATATGGTCCATAAAGATTGTGAAGTGGTAATCATTACTGACAGAGGGTTTGGATACTCATGGTTTAAAATGGTTAGAAGATTAGGCTGGGACTTCTTGGGTCGTTCACCTAGTTTTGTACATTACCAATTAAGGGATAGTGACGCATGGGAACCCATAAGAAATCTATATATGAACAGCTCAAACAACCAAAAATATATTGGAAAAGCGTTGGTTGGGAAGTCTCGTAAGCAAAGAATGGAAGTGTTTTTATATTCGTATAAAGGATTGCCGAAAAACAGAAGAGCGCATAGAACACGCAACAAGCCAATGTATTCGTGCTTAAACAAACAATATCGTGAAATGAACACCACCCCATGGATACTCATTACATCTTTAAAAGAAACGAAAGGTGGAAACGATAACATTGTAAAAATTTACGCAAAGAGGATGCAAATTGAACAAAATTTTAGAGATGATAAAAATGAGAGATGGGGTTTTTCAATGCAGTTTAGTAGAACCAAAACACCAGAAAGAATCAATGTGCTGTTGATGTTAGTAGCGATAGCCTCATTTGTTCTCATGCTGATTGGGGTAGCAAGTGAAACGCTGCAGTTGCACAAAAGATTCCAAGCAAATACGGTAAAAACTCGCCGAGTTCTTTCTCTAATAACGCTCGCCAAAGAAGTACTTAGACGAATAAAAAACCATCTAAAATTAGTGGATCTTATTGATGCGCTTAAAAAGATGGGAAGAGGTGAGTCTTATGAGTTTGCAACCTAAAGTGGGGATCCCTCAGCCTTGAAAGGGGGCGATACACAACGGGATTTAATTTAAAAATGATTCAATAATTTTATGCACGCTGATTTATAAAGTTTTTTAAAACTTCGTTAGAAAATTCGTGGGGAAGAAGAGAAAGAGAATTAGAGTACTAGAAAAATCAAGGGCCCCGTAGGGCCCCTGCTATGCATTAAAATAGCTAATGACTTATTAGAACTGGTAAAACAAACCAACGCCGGCAGAGTTTACGTTCTTAATAAGCTTATTGCCTTTCTGATGACGCAACATAACGCGTGCACCAAAATTGCTATCAAACTTATATTGAGCGCCTAATCCTAAGCGAAGGCCAGTTTTGGTTTTAGCAGCATTCTTTTGAACATCTGTTAATGCAACGACAGCGCCGTTTACATTAATTTTAGAGTCAATTTTTGTGCTTAAACGACCAAGACCAATAGATGCAATCATATCAATATCGTTTGCAACAGGAATATATCCTAATGCATCGATGTATGGGTTGCGCATCTTAACGTTAAAAGTACCACTATTTCTAGCGTCAACAGTATAAGAGTTCTTGCTTTGCTTAAGAGCGGTATATCCGAGCTCTAAACCAAAGTTCTCCGTAATACGTGATCCTAAGTTAAGCCCTAAAGAAGGGGAACTTTTTTTACGAAGAAAAGAATTCCTTCCAGTGCTGTCTTGAAAGTCTCTGCTATTGTTGTTCTTAAGCTTATTATAAGCCGCTTCACCACCAATATAAAAAGATGGATCCATGTCCAAACCAAAAGCAGCACCAGACAAAAGAATGGTACCTGACAAAGCCATAGCGGCTAATTTCATTTTCATATATTTACCTCCAACTACTTTGATGCATAGTTTCAAACTATGTACGAAGATGGTAAAGGAGTTCTGTTGTAAGGTAAATACCCTGAAACAAAAAAAAACCAAAATTACCTTAAAAAACTGTTTTAAAAAATAGTGGAAAAGGCGCTTAATTGAACAAATGTTGACCTATAACATACTTAATTCTTCCATATCAAAATTGCAAGCAGTTACCCTATGCCCTAACATAGCAATTGGGGAGCTGGCTAATTTTTTAAGTTTTAAAGCTAGATTATTTTATATCATTCAAACAGGATCACTTTAGTTGAAAATCAAAACTCCCCTTCTCGGTAAATCACCCAAAATACTCATTGGCTGGCAAGAATGGTGTGCATTGCCAACCCTGCATTTACCTGCCATAAAAGCCAAAATCGATACAGGGGCTAAAACGTCTGCATTGCATGCCTCAGATATTCATGCTTTTCACCGCCAAGGTAAATTGTATGTGCACTTTACAGTACATCCTATTCAACGAGCCCTTAAATATGAAACTAGATGTACGGCTAAAGTTATAGATGAACGCACTATTATGAATTCTGGCGGACATAAAGAACTACGATATGTCATTATGACCAATGTTATGATGGGACAAATGACCTGGCCCATCGAAATAACGTTAACCAACCGCGATCCCATGTCGTTCCGTATGCTGCTCGGAAGAGATGCTTTAAAAGATCATTCCCTTATAGAACCAGGTAAAATTTTTTCTCATGGAAAGCTCACCACCAAACAAATACGAAAGCTATATCAGCCCTTGCATAAGGATCCTAACGTACTATGAAAATTGCCGTTTTAACCCATAACCCAAATGCCTTTAGTCACCGCCATTTTACTGAAGTAGCTAATCAACGGGGCCATGACATTTGTTTTATACACATCTCCTATTGTTATATGAATATCTCATTAACTTCACCCACTATTTCGTACCGCAACAATGAAACTTTTGAAGATCTAGATGCCATTATTCCAAGGATTAATCCCACGCGTACTTTTTATGGAACCGCAGTTCTACGACAATTTGAAATGATGGGAGTTTACACCTTGAACAGCTCCCTTTCGATTACATGGGCACGCGATAAATTACGAGCACTACAATTGCTTGCTCGAAGAAAATTACCATTACCTATTACAGGATTTGCAGATTCTCCCGAAGAAACTGAGAAATTAATTGGATTGGTTGGCGGAGCTCCGCTGATTATTAGATTACTCGAAGGAACAGAAGGACGAGGAACCATTTTTGCTGAAACGCACCAAGCAGCTGTCAGTGTCATTAACGCTTTTAAACAATTAAAAACCCATATATTAGTTCAAGAATTTATTCAAGAAGCAAACGGTTTTGATATTCGCTGTATTGTAGTGGGAAACAAGGTTGTGACTGCATTGCAAAGAAATACCCGAGAACTTGGGCATCGTAACCCTCATGATCCTGCTGTATTCCAAACTCCTATAAAAATAAGTGCAGCAGAAAAAAAAATGGCTATTACAGCTGCCAAAGCAATGAAACTTAATCTTGCGAGTGTGGATTTAATTCGATCAAGTCGTGGTCCACTGGTGCTAGATGTTGACTGTTCACCTAACATAGAAATGTTGGAAAGAATAACCGACTGCAGCATTACCGAACATATCATCCAATTCATTGAGGAAAATGCAAAGAAGTCCCGTTAAGCTTTAACCATTGCAAAGCAATAACTGCTGGAGAACTCATAATTTTTCCAAGACTTAATAAGTGAAAAGCCTCTTTTCTGTCAATCACCCACACTTTAATATTTTCTCCCTCTCCACTAACCCCCTGGATCTGCTCATTAAGCGGAGCGATAACTTTTGCACAATATAGATGAATTTTTTCATTTGAAATGCCAGGCGTTGTTAAATAGCTACAGATTGGAACCAGTGACAGAATTTCGCACCCTGTTTCTTCTTTTACTTCACGATACACCGTTTGCTCTATAGATTCATTGGGTTCCATAACCCCAGCGGCTATCTCCAAAACCCAAGGCCCTTCAGGATCACTCAAAGCGCCCACTCGAAATTGCTCTATCATTACCACTTTGTCTTGTTCAGGATCATAAAGCAAAATCGCAACTGCAGCTGGCCTTACAATCAATTCCCGAAACAAGGGCTGACTCGTTCCCCCTTCAAAAAGAGCATGCTGCAACTGCAATTGTTTAATTTTGCTATATCCCGAAAAAACCTCAGTTTCTGTTACTATTTTGAGATCGGCTAGGGCAAATTGTGGTGCCCAATGGATTGTCATGTTATACTCCAAAATAAAGTAGGATCGCTTTCGATTATGGATCTAAGCATTGCTCGACTTAATATGATACAACAACAAATCCGCACTTGGGATGTTTTGGATCCTAATGTGCTAGATGTTTTTAATAAATCTCCCCGCGAACGTTTTGTTGCTCCTGCTTTTAAAACACTGGCTTTTAGTGATGCTTCCATTCCCATTGGCCACAATCAAGTTACTTTACCACCTAAAACCATTGGTCGAATAATACAAGCTTTAGATTTATCCCCAAAAAACCATGTCTTAGAAATCGGAACCGGAACGGGCTATATAACCTCATTACTATCGCGCCTGGTTAAGAAAGTGGTTACTATTGAAATCATCCCAGAATTGGCTGAAGAGGCCCTCCAACACTTTCAGGAACTCCATCTTCACAATATAAAGTCCGAAGTTGGAGACGGGACAGCAGGTTGGCCAAATGAAGGTCCTTATGATGCAATCCTTTTAACCGGCTCTCTTCCGGTACTCCCTAAAATATTAGGTAAACAGCTTGTTATTGGAGGACGATTGTTTGCTCTTCTAGGGAACCCGCCCGCGATATCTGCTGTTTTGCTAACACGAATCAATAAAGATCAGTTTAGCCAGAAGATCTTGTTTGAAACCCAAGTTCCCCCCTTAATCCACTCCCTTCAATATGAGAGTTTTATACTATAAATGATGCACATAATCCCCCTTAAACGCCTAGCAATCATTCTACTTCCGCTTTTCTCTTTTCAAGTGTTGGCGGAAGATTTACTAACTGTTTTTCGGTTGGGGCAAACCAATGATCCCACCTTACAAGCGGCCAAAGAAGCGCAACTCGCCAGTATAGAAGAAACCCCTCAAGCACGGGCGCAATTTTTGCCCGTTATAAAGGCCACTGCCACACATCAAGCCAATAATACTCGAGTGAATAACCCTAGCACTGCCAACAATTCACTCAATAACTCTCATTTTAACCAAAGCGTGTATGGCTTAAGCTTGACGCAACCGATATTTTATTATCAACAATGGATCCAATTGGCCAAAGCATCTGAACAGGTCAAGCAAGCGAATGCAACTTATGCTGCTGCAGAGCAAGATCTCATAGTCCGAGTTACCCAAGCTTATTTTAATGTGTTAAAAGCTTTTGATAACTTAAAGTTTGCACAAGCGAACCGAAAGGCGTTTTCAAAATTTCTAGATCAAACCGAACAACGCTATAAAGTGGGATTAATTGCAATAACAGATGTACAAATCGCAAAAGCACAAAAAGATAATGCCTATGCTCAAGAAATATCCGCTGAAAATAATCTTGCCAATCAAAAGGAAAATTTACGAGTCATTATTGGAAAAGATATTGAAAACTATGCTTTTTTGCGTCCCGCATTATCCTTACCAGCTCCAGATCCTGCTAACTTAGAACAATGGGTAATCAAAGCACTGGATCAAAATTTAACCTTACAGGCTAAACGTTTTCAAGTGGAAACTACCCGTGCCGATCTTAAGATGTTCCAAGCCGGACACCTGCCCACTATCAATATTAATGGTAATTACAACGGTAATTCTCCAACCCCCACTGTACAAGGCAACAAAGCATCTAACATAGGACTCCAAGTGAGCATGCCGCTCTTTAGTGGAGGAGCTGTTCTTTCAAAAACCCGACAAGCTCGGCATCTTCATGAACAAGCGCATAAACAAATGGAAGTACTGTATCGCCAAACAGAAAGCAACACGCGACAGGCTTATCGAGGAGTACTAACCCAAATTAGCCAAACCACCGCCTTAAAACAAGCCATAGTCTCAAATAAAAGTGCTCTAGAAGCCACTCAAGCTTCTTTCAATGTCGGTACCCGCACCATAGTGGATGTGCTAAATGCGCAAAGCAGTTTGATCCAAGCCGAACAAAAATATGCCGATGCTCGCTATGATTACATCTTACAAAGCATTCAATTGAAGCAAGCCGCTGGTACATTAAGCCCCGAAGATCTTCAGCATATTAATGCCTGGTTGATTGATGCTAAAAAAGAGAAAGATAAATCATAAATCTTCAGTTCTAATCATGATTGACCCATCTGCTTCTAAACGATTTTCTAAATATTTACGTCTTGCTTCTTGTTCTATTTTAGAGCGATGTTCTAAAAATACAGTTAAAATATTGCTACTCTTGCTTTGAAAGTGATCCTCTAAGGCTTCACGTGAAATCAAACAACGGACTTCCTTGTTACCATCCTGTCCCCGGAAGACAATTGAATCCCGGCTACGATCATTAAACTCGCGCGGTTCTGGAAAAACCAAATTTCTTTGATCAACCATACCCAAAACCCCCAAAATATTTAATATCGTCGACAATTGTAGATCTTTATCTCCACTCTCAAAATGAGATATCGTGGGAGCACTCACGTTAGCAAGATTTGCCAAATGCTGCTGCGTTAGCTTTTGCTGCTTTCGCCTTTGCTTTGCCTCTTCGACAATAGCTGGCCAATTGAGTCGAAACTGCCTTTCCATCGTTTCTCCATCATTTCACTTAGTTTTTCCTTTAAAAGAAAATTTTCGATCTTAGCACTAGAAATAGCTGCCAATGCTAAACTTAATTTTTCACCCAAATCATTAACTGCCATGCGAATCGTTTTTTCATTCAAACCAAAAGATAGCCCCATGTCAATAAGATGCTTAGCTTTAAGCTCTCCAATTATTAAATTTTTTGATTTCCCAATACTTAATGCAATGGTATTAAATTCTTTATATCTTGCTGCTGCAACAAGATCATATGCTGGCGTTAAACGCAATCCATCTCGAGTGTGGAACATCGCAAAATTCTTAAAATGCGCATCGGTATTTCCCACTAATAGACATGCTAATATTCGCCTATAGAACTTATCTACCTCTACCATTAAACAACTGGGTGTTTTGGCAATAAAAAGCCCCATATCTTCATAAGAACCTTCATATTTACTATCATCCGAGAAGTGTCCTAATAGTGAATTAAACTCCTCGAAATGGATCCTCTTGACTTTTTCGTTAGATAAAACACGATCAAAACGTTTTATAACAAGCGCAGTTCCATTTACCCCAGAAACAGGTGAAATTTCTAATTCAACAACATTGTCATTTGGAAGAAGTTTACGAACCGCTTCTGTTGTTAAATATTCCAACTCAATAATATCTTTATGGGTACCAGACGATAGCTTCGCAAGATGTGTGCTTAATTCATTTGGCCTTACGGGTCGATAATGATTTCCTTCCTGAATAACAAGCAACTTACGTTGCACCCCAGAAAGAGAGGCGCGTCCCAATATAGCAGCCCTCGTTGCATCATCTGTATGATCTATCTCAATATGTTTGCGGGGTTCAGGATCTTCTACAGATACTGCTCCAGCCAGATCATGTCCAAACCCAAGTAAAAGCGCAAAACGATTATTGACATTGATCCCCAGTGCACGAGCTTGAGCGTTTTGAAACCAACCTTCCGCAACCAAATTATCAAAAAAAGGATGAAGCCCATGCTCGCTAGTAAAAGGTTCTTGACGCAATGGCAATGAAAAAGCGATAGCTGGAGATTTTGAGTCAATATAGGACTTATCATAAGTAAACACGCAACGACCACTCGGCTCCTGTTGCAGCAGCCCTGCAAAGTCGTCTTTATAATAAACTTTTCCCCAAAGTGAACCTGCCATAAAATATACTTTATAAAACATCAATAACATTAAATAATATAAATTATAGTTTAAT
>JBEICO010000016.1:0-15484 GCA_040383965.1 Francisellaceae bacterium | reverse complement strand
TGTTCGAATATATCGATGTGTATTATAATCGTAAGCGTCTTCATTCGAAACTGGGCTATTTGAGTCCAATAGCGTTTGAGGAAAAACAAGTTGCTTAGCAATATGTCCGTTTTTTCGGGGGAAGATCAGAATACTCATTGCCAGATAGCCTGCCATAGCAGCAATATCCGCATTCACATTAACGAGTCCAACTGAGTTTGCTATGGTAATTCCTGCCTCGTTAGACAGCGATAGGGCAGAGATGGATTTAGATCGTGCTGCCATCGTCATGATGTAATTTAAGACGGCATAAAGGGGCGCCCACATTTGTAACCACAGTAAGGTTTGAACCCAAGAGGTTAGAAATCGCCAACCGAAGGGTAATACGGCTAAGGGGATCACAAATAAAAAGGCGGCATAGGCAATCGCTTCTAATACCGCTTTCATGCTAGGCAGGGTTTCTGCTGCCATAGCACCTAAAGTTTCATAGGTGGCACGTTGTTGCAGATAAGCGCGTCTTACCGCAAAGTTTGGGGCATTGCCAAGACTCGTTGACTTTTGCTCAATGCCATCGACGACGGCATAAATCATCATATTTTGTTTTAAGATGTCTTGAGCGGATTTTGACATATCGGTTAGGGTCTCATAAGCAATTGGCAAATATTTTAAAAGCTCTGCCTTGGGGTTCACATAACCATTTTTTCCAAATATCTTTCTCCCAAACATCCAAGCGGCGCGATCTAATTCGCCATTCCAGAGCTGATTAAATCGGGTGACACCTTCTTTGCAGGTGACAATCTGAGGTCTAGCTCTAGACTGACCCTCTTGTCTTAAATCTTGCCATAAAAAGGATCTAACCGGTGATGCTTGACTAGACACCATGCCCCAAATATCATCCGTGTTTCTTAACTCATCAATGGTATATTTTCTGCCGAGCAAGGCATCAAAGGTGACACATTGCCCTACAAATTGCCGCATGTTTTCAGCTAAATCTTCGTTGGTAATTCTGAAGGTTTTGGCTTGCATCAATAAATGAGAGGCAAATAATGAGCCTGTTTGTTGATATTTTAAATCATCGGGTAACACAAAAACCCTTTCAACTTGCTCCGTAATCCCATGTCCAATACGGCTAATATGCCCTGCTACCATCGCTAAACCATAGGGGACATGATCTACTTTTTGATGATATTTAGTGACCGGATCTGTGATCCAAACGGTTGCTTGTGGTACGAATAAAAGCTGCATAATGCCTGTCATCGGTAGGATCCAACCCGTGATGGCTTTAATATAATCCCCATAAATGGCGTATAGAGCAGCCCAAAGAGCACCAATAATCAGGCTCAGGCGTATTAGCGGAATGTATAGGGTTCCCGAGTGTGCATTTAAACAGGTGGCAATCGCATCAAAGATCCCTTTTAAGATTTCCCCATTTCCAAAAGTGATAATATTGTATTCCATCGTGGTTAACCCTCTTGTTTAATACCAGTTGTTTTCATTAGCAACGCTGCCTAACATCACATGTAATTGTTTTTCAATGAGCTGGGTTGCTTGTACAAAAGCCAACACGCTATCCATTTGTTGGAAGGCGCTATTGCGTCGTATCGTGATCCGTTCTCTTGCACCCCTTAGTTGCTTTAGAAATTGTTCAACAGGCAAGTCATCTACTTGCACAGATTTCAACTGGGTAACGCTTTCATGGACAATATCAATCACTTCCAGTACATATTTATATAAAATATCTAAAGCAATTAAATCACCATACTGATGAATGTCTACTGGTGCTGCGCCTTTGCGATAGGCGGTAGTGACGTTTAACATCTTATAGACAGGCAGACGTGTGGCATTTAAGAAATCTTTTTCTTCTTTGGAAATCTCTGCGTCGTCGTAAATCTTATTGACCAACGATTCCAAGGTGTCATGTACTTTGCGAAGTAGAGCTTGGGTTTCTGGTATTTGAGTGCCTTTTAAAACGGGATTTAAACATTTTTCAGAGTCACAGCTATAGATGGGTGTTTGGCCGCCATTTAATAATCCGTTTAAAACATCATCTCTGTCGGAATGACCTGCCAAGGCTTTTAGCTCATAATTCTCTCCAGACTTTCTGGAAATCATAGAGCCCACCAGCGTCATAAATAACTGCGACAAATGTTGATCTGAGCTTAAAAAAGCATTCATCTGTAGGGCTTTCCAAGTCAGATTAAATTCGCCAACTAAGATGTCTTTATACCGAGGATCGCTGCCTTTTTCTCTAAAGACTTTATCGCGATCGCCTTTAGCGCCACAGCCTTGACGTGCCGCAGACCAGTCAGAAAAACTGCCTAAATTAGAGCCCATGGCTTGGCATAAATGCTTGCTGGATTGATCTGATTTTGGCCATAAGCCGCCCAACATCGTAGCGGCTGCTTCGCAACTGTTAATGTTTAAATGATTAGCTTTGGTGGCTAAGGCATTTAATTCGTTCATGATATTGTAAATTTGTGGGCTAACACTTTGCATCGATAACAGAAACCCATAGCTGGCAGCGCTCGTTCCTACGTTTCTTAAGGTACTGATCAGTTCTTGACCGCTAATATGAGAAAACCCTCCTGTCCAGGCATCAATACCACCACAACCGGCTCTGTAGCCTGGCATTTGTACGGTGGCTAATTGAGCACTCTTAACGGCATTACGGGTCACAAAGCTGCCGCCTGTATAGAAACCCGCGGCTTGATCTTGATAGACGCCAGGACTATTTACATTGCTGTGCATCCCCGCTTTATCAAAGAATTGCTTTAAATCCTCGCCAATAGAGGCATAGGTTAACGGGCAGCCTAATAGAGATCCGTAACAAAGAAGCAAAAAAAGATTTCTTTTCATAGTATCCTCAGTGTTTGTTTTTTAACAAAGCCATGATTCTGTTTTCCATTTGATCTAGAGAGGTCAAGCCATAAGCCACCGGTAACACATCTCCTGTTTTAGGATTAACCGCAAATAGGGCAGGCAGGACTTCAACCCGCCATTGTTCTAATAGGCCATTATTCATAACCGTTTCTGTAAAGCCTGGTAAAATTCCGCCGTCAACACTAATGCTGATAACTTTCCAGCCATAATTTTTAGAAAACTGCTGCACAATGGGTGCAAATTGGTGGCAGTAATCGCATTGGCTGCTAAAAAAGAAGAATAAGCCATACTCTTCCTTTAAGCTCAAAATGGTTTCAGCTATTTGTTCTTTCTCTTTATCTAAATAAAGATGACGACTCTGTTGGTTAACGGGTGCGACTAAGGTGTGATCTAAATGTGGGTTTTTATAAATCACTTCCATCCAAGTGTCTGAAAAACTTTGGGAGCGTTGCATCAGATCTTTTTGCATTTCTTGATAAGACTGAACATTATCTGCGGTTGGATTGACCCAAGCCTGGTGCAATTTCTTCTCTAATTCAGCTTGATAAGCCTTAACAATTTCAGAAGGTGTGCGCTTTGACGGAGGAGAGGTTCTTAGATCTGGTAAGGGTTCAGCTTCTTGAGGCTGAGACTCCAACGCGGGATCTTGATACCAATGCCAACCTTCAGCATGTTCGTTAAAGAAGGAAGCCTGAAGAGGGGTATTTATTAATAGCAGCAATACTACCACCCATTTTTTATAGACCATCTTTATGTCCCTCTAATACGCCAGATCTTGGTTTTTTTATATCTAGCCCTTGTTGCATGTTTTGGATATTTTCTTGAATTCTTTGTCCCGTTTTTTCTTGCAAGGATTTCAAGTCAGGTTGTTTATACCTTTGCATGATTTCCTGAAATAATTCTCTAAAGTCCATTTTAGACAAATCCATTCTGGAGAGTTCTTCTACCGTAAAACCTCGGCAATCGGGACATTCAGCAGTTCCCCAACCCAAACCCAACTGTGCTCGACCTTGTTCTTGCAACAGCCTTGAAAATTTGGTTCCAAAACAACAAAAGCTGGTTTTTTTACTCACACATTTCTTCAGTATCTTTTTGGCACAATAAGTGCCAATTTGATGGCAAAGGTTTTGTTCACGCAATTTGGCAAGCGCCTTTTCTTCAGCCGTACAGCCTGCAATATGCAGCGAAACACCCCATCCCTTTAAACCGCCACAACAGTCTTTAAAACTAATACAGTTTCGAGAGCATTGATGCTGGTTGCCTTTAAAGATTTGAAAAAACTGATTTCCTTGAGCTCGAATATCATCCTGGATTTCCTTTAACATGTTCAAGCGTGACATAACATTCAGCATGTCGCTGTTTGCCTGATAAGAAGTGTTATGACAATCACCTGTTAAACAAAAGGCTTCTAATGCAGGAGATTTTATTTTAGAGGTGGAATTTTTTCCATTGGGACATTGATAGGTTTGTTCATAAACCCAACAGCGGCCTTGTTTCATCTCTTTACATTTTGAGCTTATTTGATAACAACCCTGAGAGCGAAGGGCACTACAGTCATCTTTGATCATTTTACAGTGATACACCTGCTTGTATTGCCAGGCATCTTTTGTGATTTGATAACCCTTAATATTTCTGGTTTCAAGACCTTGAGTTAATGTTCTCTCGCCATATTGACACAAACCCTCATCCACCATGCTTTCAAGACCATCACAAGTGGATTGCCATTCATCTAGTTCTTCTCCTTCATAGGTATCATGGTGCAAAGTAATATTGAGCGACCGATCGGAAGTCGCGATAGTATATATGCCGTTAGTTTCGGTAATGCTGCCACTATTGATGGTATAGCTTTGAATTCTGGAACAATCTATAGGATTAGCATTCGAGGCGGTATTAGGTAAAAACTTCGGACAGAATATCTTTTTAAATGCCGTAATTTCCTTAGGCAATTGAGTAGTCCAACCATCTTGACGGTGTATGGTTTCAGATCGCATTACGGGATGGTCTGCGTCTGTCCAATACGTTGTGGTATAAGATCCCATTCTGGCTGTAAAGGATAAGTGATTAACCGATAGGGTGATTTTTTTAGAGGGTACCATGGGTACAACATGGCGATTTTCAAAGCACTCATAAGTGATTTCTTCTCCTCCCTCCTCGCAGGCTCTCTCAACTGTTTCAACCTGTTCGGTTTCCACTCGCTCCTGTTGAATATTTAAAGTTTGCTCTGCCGTTTTTTCATTTTGGGTTTGGAAGAGGGGATCTGTTGCAGGATCTATCTTAAACCTTTGACGGCTTTTGGCCGTTTCAATTAAAACATTTCCAGCTTCATTTTCTTCCAAAGATTGTTGAGTGGCACCTCCTAGATTTCCATCTTTGTATAAAGCGGACTCTTTGGGGTTCGCCGATCCAAATCCTGGTACCTCTTGGAGGTTAGTTTGATTCAGGCCAGCCTTTGCTTTCTCTTGTAGCGCGCTTGTATAGGCATGGCCTTCTTGGTAGCTAGACTCCATGGTAGACCAAGCGCTTTGCGATAATAGCAACCCTAACAATAGGAGCCTTCTCATAAGTTTGCCTCTAAGAACTTTTGTTTAGCAAATTGCAAGGAAACATTACCGCTTAAAGAATCATGCTCGTCACCCTTTATTCTGATAAAAGTGGGAAGATTTTGAATATGGTACTTTTTAAACAAATCTGGATTGATCTGTAACCCAATCTCTAGTTCCTTTATATATTCCCCAGTTTTTCTGAAACTTTGCTCTTTAAGTCCTCGTAAGATTAAAACAGCGCGATTGGCTTCAGCTTCTTTATAAAGGGACTTAAGCGTTTCCCTAGGCATGCTAAGAGACACAAAAATAAGATATTCATTTGTGTTTTGTTCTGCTCCTGGATTATTTGTTTGGCAAGAGGCGACCGTTGACCCGGAATTTTTAGGGATTAATGTTTCTTTTAGGGTTTCTTCAGCTTCTTTTTTAAAGGCATGCGCTTCTTCTGAAAAATGCTGTGCTTTCTCTGGCGCTTCACGGGATAGCTCTAAAGATTCCTTTTCAAAAGGGCGCATTTTTTCTGTTGAATCTCGCAACAATTGGAGAGCTTCCTCCGCATAAGCATTTGCTTGTACCGTCATGGGAAAGGATAAAAATAATAAAATTAGAATAAACAACAATTTCTTTTCCTCCAAATTAAATACCCAAAGTCTTCTCCTTGATAGGGAAACTCTTTGCCGCTACCCCATAATATTTCAGAGCGGCCTAGAGGCTGGCAGCCTTCGGTATAGGGAATGGGATATACCATTTGGGTTTTATACTGACTTTTATGAATGATAGGCATGGGGTATTTGCCGCAAAAGCCTTCTTTCCCCATGGTTCCCCACAATAGAAATTCTCGATGTAACTTTGCCATCATTTTTTGAGTAGCTAATAAACTCGCTTGCACACCGCCCACATGAGCGGCAATGCTGCCGGTGAAGGGATATAAGCTGCCTTGACAACCACCGCACCAAAATAAAGGATCTAAGGGAAATCCGGCAGAAGCACTTAAGCAATCTGCAGCACAAGCCGCTTGTGCGATTGGGTTAGCAAAAAGAACTGCTTCAGGATTAATGATAAAACTCGTTTCATCATCATTCCACATCGGATCTAATTCTGTTAGGTAGGCAACGTCGACACTTGCCTTTTCAAGGCACACAAAATCAACCAGAAGCTCTAGCCAATAAATAACAGGGTAAATATACCAATGTAGTTGATAGAAACTATGCTTTAGACTTCTAGCACTGCCACCACCTTTGGTGGAAACGCTGCCTCTCCCTTGAAGATTTTCTGCATTTCCGGCCATTTGTATTCCACCCATATTGATTAGGCAATATGGGGTTCGAGTGACATCGACCAATCGTACCGGCTCCCAAAAGGATATTGGAATGCCGGGAACTGGCACCGGTAGGGGCGGTCTTGGACACGCACAGATTAACTGATGGGGATTGTTAGTATCCTCTTGATTATCGCCTGTGATATTAATACCGCCAATCGTAATAGGGAATAAACATTTCCAGCAAATATCGCTGACAGGGTTAATGAACCTCCCTTGACACTGTGCCTCTACCGTAAAAGTAAATGCCATGAGAGAGAGCACTAACAATACCCCTTTTCCTATATTCATGCATTTTTTAAGCATCATTACTTGGCCTCTATCAAGATCTCTTCTACTTTTAAGCTTTTGTTTTCTTGGCTAACGCGTGCAGGAACCTGATAGATCCCAAACTTTTCTACTAACTTGCCGCCCTGATCATAATAAAAAGCTTGTTCATACTTATCAATCAGATCAAAAGGCTCTCCGTTTATTAAAATAATTTTTGTATTCATATTGTTCTCCTGTAAAGCCCAGTCAACTTGTGCTTGATCATCACCATCAATAAAAACCAGGCTTTGCTGTAAATGATGGGTATCTAGGGGATTCACAATCGTCCCCGCTGTAACAAAAATATTTCCCTGATGGTCTTTTAAGTCATAAGGAACTTTGATGGAGGGATCGTAGATAAATACTCTGGGTGTTTTCGTTTTAATAATATTTGCAACAGAGATAGGTCTTTTAATTTGTTGTTGGATCCTTTCTTGAATTTCGGTTTGATGTTTTGCAAGGGCTCCTTCTTTTTCTAAAATACCCAGCTTCTGTTGAATGATTTCTAACAAGTCTGCTTCAATAATGTCAAACGTGTGCCCAAACGTTCCGAGATGCTTTGATTCTGCATTCATCGATATCAGACATAACAACAATAAAATCTTTTTCATGATTAACCTAAAGGGATCACAAGCCCTTGCAGGCTTAAAGCCGGAACAAGACCGAGTTCTTGATAGCGTGAGTCAAAACTTTTAGGATGTTCTCCAGATAAGAAGACATACCCCGTGGGAATGATTTGCGGTTTAATGGGATTTAGAATAGTACCATCGGATGCGGTGGGCTTTGGCGTCCCTACTTTTCGATGGTTAATATAAATCTCGCCATTCTCACCTTGTTTAATGAGATCGCCTGCAATGCCTACAATGCGCTTAATAATTTTGCCTTGGTACCACTGACTTTCTACTACCGTATAATCATTTAAGCCTGGTTTTGTTTGAGGCAGATGTAAAAAAAAGTGATGGGGCAGTGAATCTGTTTCACTGATTAAGACATTCATGTGTTGACTTAATATTGCCACCCCTATGAGGGCAACTCCAAAGTATGAGATTGCTCGCAACCATTCGGTTCTATTTTTGAATAAGCTCACCATTTCTTTAAAAATCATGGTTTCACGTCTTTGTGTAGTCTTTGGATCATGATCTCAGTAAAATCAGGGAGTTCACCGCCCCATACAGCACCTTTTGCTAACAAGATGATCCTTTGTTCTCTTGCAAAATCTTCTACGTGACTCTTTAATTTATCCGCTATTTTTTGCAATACTTCTGGGGGAAGTGTTTCTTTAGAATACAGTTTTGCCATGGCTTTAGCCTCTAGTGCAACCAAAGCATGGGTGTCAATCGTGCCAAAGGTAGGCTTTTGCAGTGTTTGATAGACTAAAATAGCGGTTAAGCTAAAAAGCCAAAACCCTCCAATCAGTATTATCTTTTTAAGCCGGTGTGGATATTGCATGTTGATTTCCTTTTGAAATTAATAGGGTTTCCAAGGCTTCTGATACCCCGTAGCCTTGACTCATAAGAGCTTTAACTGTGGCGTAGTCTTCCGCTTTGGTGGAATATAAAAGCTGGGAATAGGGATCTAACAAGAGGCGTCCAATGGCATATCCATGGGTGCCGTAAATCATCACCTCTGCATATTGTCCTTGTTTGGTTTTTACCGATTTTAATTGTGACTCCATGAGTGGGGTTAATGAAATCCGCCCTAACTTTTTAAGTTGCTCAATGGATTCTGATTTTTGAGACAGTAGGCACATCCAGTCGCTGTTATCAAAAGCGGCTTGTGCCGCAGGGCTTGTGAATAAATCATTAACCGATTGAGTTCCGACTACCAAAGAGCCGTAATATTTACGAAGACGTCTTGCTAAGGTTTCGATAAAAACGCCGCTTTGGTTTCCTCTTAATAAATCCCAAGCCTCATCAAATACAATCATAAAGGGCGTTTTTCTATCCCCTAAAAACATACGATTGGTTATATTGATGATAATCATTTGCACAACAACCGCTTGCAAATCCTTGCGTTCTTTTAACTCTTCAAGTTCTACCACCACTAACGGATTGTCTAAATTAACAGTCGATATGCCATTAAAAAAACGCCCATAAACACCGTGTTCGGTATAGGGAAATAACATCACCCCTAAATCCCGAGCTTTTTTATCGAGTTGTTGGCTCAAGTGCTCTGCAATATGCGAAATGTTGGAGTTTTGACCAAAGGTTTTCCAGGTTTCTAATAGTGCTTGTTCTAATAGGGAAGCTTCCATATCATCCACCCCACGGCTAGGCGCTGCCATTAAAATAAGGATGGTTTTTAACATGGCCAGTGCATCTTGGGCGGCTTCTATATCGTCATTGGGAATGGTGCTAAACGGATTTAAGCAAAGAGGTGTTTTGGTTTTGAATTCAATAAATTGGCCTTGTAATAAATAACAGGTCTTTTCAAAGCTCCTGCCAACATCTAGCACGAATACCTTGCCACCTAACCCCAGAGTGGTAGTCATCAGTTCTTGCATAAAAACAGATTTTCCAGATCCGGAGCGTCCCACCACACAAACATTATAATTTCCAGCATTGTTGTCAAAGGGATACCAGCGCATGACTTGGCCGCATCTGCCACCTAAGAGCATTCCAGGCGTTGCGGTGCCTTTCCATTCGCCTTGTAAGGGCAATAGATTAGCGGCTTCTGTCGACAGGGTGGTTTTAAGCTTTTTATGGTGTAGTAACGCCTTAATCGTATCTTCTCCCCACATCATGGGCATACAACTTAAAAACACCGGAAGGTGAAATAAGTGATTGGCCTGAAGCTGCCATTCTTTGCTGCGGTAAAGGTTTAATAAGATTTGCTCTGCGGTGGCTAGGGTATGCGGGGTGGCAAACAAAATAAGACTTAATTGGGTTTGTACAATGCGCTCGCCTTTGCCTAACTCTTCTCTCACAAAACTTAATTCCTCCGCCTCTCTTTGGATAGAGGGCAGATATTTACCAATCGGAGACTCGGCTTGTCGTTCCACATAGGTGGCTTTGGTTAATACTTTGGCTTTGGGTTTTCCTTGTTTTGGAACATGAACCCCATAATGAATGATAAAGGGGCAGGGGAGCTGAGCCATATCCCTATCTTCATCTCCAATTAATTGTCCCATGGCATGCAGCGACCAGATGGAGGGCGCTTGTGCTACTTGATAGGTGCGAACCTCTACTTTTCCATGGCTTAGCTTCAAGGCATTTTCATGAACGGACAGGTGTGCATCTCTATTACTAATTTGCGAGGCAATACTTTGCAAGGGATCCCAACGCTTAACATAAGGTTGGGTGTTATCGGGATCTAAATTGAAAATACTGCTTAAGGTATTAACACAGTCTGCGGCGTTCCAAATGGAGACGGGCAACCCTAACATTTCTAAGCTGGTTTTAAATTGATTTTTAAGCTGGGTGATATTTTCTAAGATAACCGGGTTATGGCTTTGGTTTTTTTGTGAATAACTGATAAGACATCTAAAATTGCGTAAGCAATGGGGACTATTAGGAGAATGGAAAGCGAAACGATTAAGATGTTCTGTTCTTTTACGAGCAATGTCTTGCAAGGTAGGATTGACGCGAGCAGACTGCCATTCATCGAGGAATTTCCCTAAATGAGGATCTGCAAACAACATCACTTGTAAACTACTCTCCTCTGGCAGGAGGTGTTGAAACAAACCGTTCACTTCTTTTTGCATTTCTTCAGAAGAGCCAACTAAAGGAGGTGTTTCTAAAACGAATCCCATGCTGCCCATATTGAAAAACAACTGATATTTGTCGTCATAACTTTCATACGGAAAAAGCTCGTTAATGGTATGAAAGTCATTCAGTTTTTTGTAGAGCCCTTCTAAATCAGAGGCGGCAGCAGGTTGATTTTTTTCACCTAAAAAACCCAGTATTTTTTCCCCTAAAGACGCTAACACTTAAACACCTTCCTGTACTTGCCAAAACCCGGGTTTTAAAACGGTGTGCACAATGGCGCCTTCATGAAAGTTTCCTTGTTTATCTTGGAAGGGTGCTATCCAGAGTTTTAAATGTTCTTCGGTTACTCTTTGTACCGCCTTGCCATTAGCGCCTGGTAAGGAGCTGCCTAGCAGCATTGGAGCAGAGCTGTTTTTGAGTAAAGTGCTTTGGGTTTTTCCCAAGGTTCCTTGATTAACCATGCCATTGACCTCTGTGATAGAGCGGCAACCGACACCTTTACCATATTTGCAGTCAAAATTTTCTTTTGCCGTGGCAGCGCAACCGGTTAATGTCAGCAGCGAGAAGCAAAATAGAGTCATTTTTAAAGGGTTCATTTAGGGTTTTCCTTCTGGTTTGGGAGCCAAGCTTCCGGGGATCTCGTTTCTTCTAAGCTTTGCACTTGTTGGAAACGTTTTTGATCATGCGTTTTTGATAACATTTTTCTAAGGGCGCTATCCGAAAAATCTAGTCCTTGAGTAAAGACAATATCCACTTTGCGACCAGCGGCTACTTGGATCACGGGTTGCATTTGCTCGGCGCGTTTAATGTAAAATTCAGCGTATTTATCTAGGGCACCACTCATACCATTGCCGGCGCTTTGCTTTAACATATCGCCGCTCGTTAAAGGATTTTGCTCAGCGAGTCCTGTTGCGGGAGAAAAGAGCAGAGGACTTCTGGATTGGCCTAAAAATCTTCCGACGCTGCTAAAGAATCCGCCCACCATGGCATTTCTCATGCTGGCTCCTGCACGATCAACAATAGAGCCTCTAATACCGGCACGGCCATCTTCCCCGGCTACATAGCCTTGAATGTTCATTTCAAGGATTTCGCCGGTTTTGCGTTCTAGACAGCTTAACTTTTCAAGTCGCATAAAGACGCGTTCACTAGAGATATCACCATAAGAAGCCGCAAGCACATGGCAGCCATCCAAGTCTGATTTGAAGCGTCTAGGCAGTGTTCCAGGATCTGTTAGTCTTAAAAGAATAGGTCTAGGATCACTAGAGGCTTGTATAGAGGTGCTGGCATCAACGCCTCCTAATAAAATAGCTTCTGCAAAAGCGCCTGCCGGAATGGTGTTGTCGGTGGTTTTTAAAGAAGAGCCTTGACGAGCATGATTAAGATTTAAAGTAACCTTCTTTAATTCCTGACTTTTAAATCCTTTAGAAGACTTGGGTTTTATAACATCATAAGCAGTATGGGGTTGCATCGGAAGACTTTGAATTTCCATGGGATGCGTTTTATCAGGATCCTGTAGATTGCTTAAGATTTCAGTTCTTAAATTACCCGCTGGAGTGACAGGTAATTCTGGTGAAATTTCAGGCTTGGTATTTAGCTTGATAAGAGTCTCTAAACTTTGCTCTAAGGCTTCCATGCGTTTTTGGCTAAGCTCTGCTTTTTGGGTAAAATCATGCACCCAGGCTTCTTGCGGAGAAATGCGGCTAGCGCCTGTCGTTAAATTCTTTTTAGGCGATTGTTTTTGAGTTTTGGTAGCTTCATTCCTAGTGCCTGATATAAAGACCACGATTAGACTGATGCTTAATACACCAATAATGCCGTAGAGTAAAAACAACTGCTTACGTTTGATTTGCCCTGACATATGTTAAGCCACCCTTAAAACATAGAGGAGTGTTTTTTCGTTGGGTTCTAACTGATTTTTTTGCACGCTAATGGCAATATCTCCGGGTTGGTATAATGCGCTTTCGAGCAATTCCTCCATCAGATTACCTGTATTTTTAAGGGTAAAAACGTTAACTATCCAGTTGCCCGCTTGATAAGTCTTTTGATGCTTAACTTCAAATCCTGGAATTTTAGGCTCTTTAACCGAGTACCTTTCTGCATCAGGTAATTCTCCTAACACTGCTTGCTTCATCGCATCAATCCAAAGTTCTTGTTCAACTTCGGCGCCTCTTGAAAACCCTGGCAATAGCGTTTCTTGAGGGGATTTTGATTGCCTACTCGATTCTGAAGTTTTTAAGATCAGCGTGGCAGCTTTTTCTTCTGTTGGATTTAAGGTTAAATCTTGGGTTAAACCGTTCTCGGTAATCAAGGTAATAGACAAGGGCGTGGTTCCATTTTCCGGAGTGGGTTTAATGAAAACTTGCCCAGTATGTTCATCTGCTTGAGTGACGAAAGTTCCTTCGTCTCCAAAAATATTCACAATTCTGTCTTGGGTGACGGTTAGCCTATTCATCATATTGAGTGAAATATTAGCTTCTAAGCGCTTCTGTTCGGTTAGGGTTAAAACTTGAGTACCCGCTAAAGCCACAGTTGACCAAATAAGACCTAGAAGAAAATGTATGGTGTGGCTTTTCACAAAGTTATGAAATGCTTTCATCAGGCTGCTCCTTATCCGATTTAATTAATTCAAAGGATTCTAAAAATAAACGTCCTTTATGTTGTGAAAAAGAGACCCTATAAGTCTCTTGGCTATTGGAAATCTTCTGAGAGCCCACATAACTTGATAAGCTACCGGTAATGTCTGCTTGCATGGGTTCAATCAGCTCTACCGAGTGTGGGGTAAATTGCAAACTGAGTTGTTGGCTCTTTAAGCGTTTTTCATCCCCTAATAATTTGGTTTTAAATGCACCATACGCGTTTGATGAAACATAACGCAATAGAATTTCGCCTTGAGGCAAAATATTTGCTTCCGAGACATCTAACATTAGATGTGTGAAGAAGAGCGCCATTTCTTCTAAATAGCTATTGGAAAAGCGATCACCTTCCACCCAATAACTTTGGGTGAGTTCCGGTGGACTAATAATGATTTTTTCTTTCTTAAAGAACAATAGAACAGTTTGTAAAAGCACTATCAGCAACAATATGAAAGCTAACCCCGCAAACCCATTTCTTTGAATTTGCAAGTGTCCTAAGCGTTTTTGATGAAATAAGAATTTCATGTTTATCCTATGTATTCCCGCACAAATGAGGGCGGCAAGTTTTTAAATCCCCTGTTCTTAGGGAGAAACCAGTATTTAACCGCCTGAAACTGTCCTTTCCCGAAATGCTGCTGATATTTTTTGTTACCCCATGAGAGCAGGAAACTTCCTAATAGCCCTAGAACAATTTGATCTAGGATAAGCCCTGTAAAGGCGGGCACAATCAACATCAACAGCTCTGGTATGGTCCAAAACAGTATTTTGAGAGGCGTATCTACGTGATTTAAAATAACATGCCGCGTCAATGACATTAAATCAAAGCTCCGTCTGCGCCCGTTCCTAAATACTTGTCAAACAATATAATCCCCGCAGAAATTCCAGCACCAATACCAAAAGGGGCTAGACTTCCTCTGAACGCGGATAGCACAATACCAGCGGCAGCGGCACCAATTTTAACCACCATCATCCAGCCGCCAAAGATTTCCGACTTTAAGTCTTTGATAGGCTCTTGCAGTTTTTGAATGGTCACTGCAAAAGAGGGCTCAGTTATAATCAAAAAGGCTGCTGTGGTGGACATGATGACAAAAAGCATTTTCTTTAGCTGTTGATTTCTGGTTTGAACGTAATCCATGTTGTCTCCTTAAATTTCAAATAACGGTTACCGACAATATTCACAATTACACTGTTCTAGAAAAGTGTTGTCAAGTCATATTTATGCAAAAACCCTATAAAATACGCCAAAAAAAGCCATAGAAGAACTATCTATCTAAAAAGCAAATTAGATAAAAATTATTTTTAAGATCAGTGTTAGACGCTCGGTGTTCTACATGCGTATTCTCCTGATGAGTTGATGGAGGTGGCGCTGCTTGAAAAAGCATAGTGCCGCCTGCAACTCTTGTTGTTTGTTCTGAAAGTGTTCGTGTTCCCTATCTAGAGCTTGATTTTGTATCATTTTCTTGGGAGTGCTCCATACCCCTTCTCGTAGCATTTTGGCGCAAGCATTTAACGCATGCTTAGAGGATTGAAATATTTGCCCGTCACGATGTTGGATATGAAAGATGACCTCTGATATCAACCGAGGTAAATTATTGCCGTAGCGAAGGCGTATGGTGTCATGAATTTCATACTGTCGAGCCATGGCTTTAATTTTACGGATGACCTCCGTTTTATCTTGCTCGCTTAACAAATGTACAACAGCAGCCGATTTTTTAAAATCAACAATAGGGTTTTCCTTTGCTGTCGGGATATTGGATCTTGTGTCCAACTTATCCACAGGGTCTTGTCCCTCTATTGTTAACAATGGATCATGATCTCTATTGTTAATTGATCTTATGGTGTTCATTTTTGAACACCCTTCCGTCATTTTTGGAAGAGAAGGCGAAACAGAAGACTCTTTGGGTTTTGTAGGCAACCCTAAGATGAATTCGTGTAATTGGGTAACTTCTTCTTTTGAAAAGTTTTGGTATGCCTGCTTTGAGGCCATTAATGGGGAGCCGCCAGCTTCCATCAAGCGTTTAACGTTTTTTTGGTAGTCTCCGTATAAGGTAACCAACGGTTTAGGGGCTACAGTTTGATTTAAGGGCTCTGTCATCTTCACCACGGGTTTTAAGATAG
>JBEICO010000015.1:0-16021 GCA_040383965.1 Francisellaceae bacterium | reverse complement strand
AGCTTTGCTATCGCGGTTGCTTCTGTTGTAACCGTTGTCGCAATACTTGAAATAGTTGCAGCAAAAACCTGAAAGGTACAAAAGGAGAGTAGAATTACCCACATGAGCGTTTTTAAGTTTTTCATCCAATATCCTCCATGTTAAATAGTCATTTAAAAATTATGAACCAAAAATGGCATTTTCACCATTTTATAAGGGAATATTTGCAAAAACGGTGGATTTCCAGTATTCAGCCTGAGTTTTGAAGAATTTTCGAGTAGGCAGCAATTTTAATTCACTAAAAACGGGGTGATTGTTTTGCGCTTCGGTTAGACCACTATCAATTAAAGCTTGTCCAAAGACAATGGGTTCTTGGGAGTTAGGCCCAAAGATTTCTTCTACCGGCTTGGCTCTATCCATAAGGCTTAAATAGGCAGCTTGCAATTTTCCCTTATATGGGGCTTCCCGTAGCATACTACAAAACAAAGTACGGCTAAAATGGTTTAAATCAGCTTGGCTGATTTCTGGTAAGTAAATTAAAGTCCCGCCACTTTTTCCGTCTAATCCAAGCGAATCCAGGAAAAAACACTGTGAACAAAAATGGCAAGCGGTAACCAGGTTATTTAAACTATTGTTTTGGTAGTTTTGATCTACGTTAACAACTTCTTGGTATTGTTTTGCCTGAAACCCACAGTAGCGGCAGGTAAAATCATCTCGTGCGAAAACTTTATCTCGCACGTTTAGAAAGCTCTTATTGGATTTTCGGCTAACAAAAAGTTGCCAATTACCCCGTTTCGCGCTTAACTTGATTGGCAGTAAATCCATAATTTATCGGTCACCTAGTCCATCCATACCACCTGCAGTGGAAGCTGAAAGTGCTCTACCACCAAACACCGATGTTCCTGCAACATCTAAAACCGTGGGTAGATATAATAAGCAGGCTGCAACCACTATCATAACCACCGGTTTACTTAAAGGAACTTGTTGTGGGTTCTCTTTATGCCCTTTAAATTGTAGAACACCTGCTAAAGAAAATCCCACACCTGCGACATAGGCAGTTACACTTAATAACTTTGCAATGGCGTGAGCTTGAGTGGTCACAGTTGTGGCAATACTCGATATATTAGCATCACTTGCAAAGGCTACCGTGGAAATGATCCCTAGTAAGCAAACAGGAACTAATTTGTTGAAAAAAAGAACTAATACCTTCATGGTGAAACTCCTCCAACTATTAGAATAGTTACGTAGTGTACCATTTTTTCTTATCCGGTGCCAAAGATGGTATTATTTAATATTCCAATAACCCCTACAAAATTCATGGCAACGATGCCGCCAATAATATGGGTAACGCCTTTTCCGACGCTTCCGGGTTGTGCACCTTGCCCTGCAGATTTAGAAAGAATAAACCATCCTTTTAACATAGATAATAACCCTAAAAATTGTATATACATTACCAGTGTATTGGCAAGTGAAGCCCATTGTTGGCCAAAACTATCTGATCCGCCGCCATAATTGAGTAGTGTGGCACCCGACCCTAGATTTTGATAATTGGTGCTACCCCCCCACCCAAAGAGAGACGCCCCACCACCATCACCAAAGAAAGAATTAGTCATCGCATCTGTTGCAGTGGGAAGATAGATTAATACCGTACCCACAATTAGTTTCATTAAAGGGCCGCCTAATTCACCAGGTTGGGCTTGCATGGACATATTTCCAAATTTTTTCATTTGGGTTAAGGCATTAAAAATCATATAAACACCAGAGGCAAATGAAATAGCGAGTAACATATTGGTGAGAGGCATAATAATATTACTGACGTTGGTCAGTATGGTTTGCATATCCGCGGCATAAGCATTTCCGCTAAATATAGCAATAGCGATACAAGATAATGCTGTTACAAAGGATGGTTTAACGGAACGCAATGCCAGAACTCGTAAGAACCACTCCATTTGCTGCATCAATGACAAGGATCTTGCCATAGTTTCCAATGGTGTCTCCTTCTGCAACTGTAATAATTTGGCCTCTTGCAGATTTAAGCCATGCTCTTCCTGGGATCACCGCATGAACGGTATACTCTGGTTCTTCAATGGAAATCTTGCCTTCTTTAGGGGCGGATTTCTTTTTTGGAATTGTAGAACCCAAATTCATATCTATTCCATCTTCTTTTAAAACTTGTTTGAACTGACCCACTTCACTTCTAACATTTCCCACATCTTTGGAGAGTGTTGAAGTGGTATTTGTTAGAGTTGAAAGACGACTATCCATGGCGCTGATCGAATCGTTTAATTTGTTTAAATTATCCGATACCTCACGCGAATAGGAGTCTAAATATTTGATTTGATTCAAAATGTATTCAATTTGATGATTTAATTTGTTTAACCCATCTGAAAGCTGTACTACTTCTTGATGAGTGGGGGATACTGGATTGGCAGTTGGGGTCGTTTTATCAGTTGTGGCACTTGAATTAGGAGCAGGTAATTTTTCAGGGGTAAAGAGATCTTGTTTTAAACTTTGAATGCTGCCTTCTTTAGGTGCTGTTTGGTCAGGACTGGTCGTTTTGTCCGATGATCCACTGGGGGAGGCGGTTGCATTCTCACCCGATGAAAAAGCAGAGGCAATATCACCAAAATTCTGCTCGGTTGTATTCGAGGTATGTTCGGTTACTGTTTGCGAAGGGGCTGCCACGGGAACTGTGTTTGAAGTAACAGCTGGAGCAGGCACAGGATGAGAAGCGATAGTTTCTATTTTTTTGGCGGTGGGAGTGTCTGTTGTGGCAATTGCTTTTTCAGTTGCTGGATTATTAGTGGTGGTAGTTTTAAGTGCTGGGGCGGGTTTAAATATCTTATACCCCATGATCATTAAAACCCCGAGTACAACTACCAACATTGCACCCAATATTTTTTTATTTAGACCAGAAGCAGGCGCAGGCTCTGCAATACGGTTTTCGGTTTCACCTTCACCGAAGTCGAAATCATCATTAAGGCTTTGATCTGGCGTTTCGTCATCAGATGATTTTTTTTCACTCATAAGCGTCAATTCCTATTTTAATAATCAACCACCCGTCTCTGTAACATCTGTTAATATTAGTAACCCAAAACCAGTCCCTGAATTAACTGTAATGGTATTTGGCGTTGAAAAATAAGTAGATGTTGCATCGCTGAATTTTTTACCGACTTCCCCTAAAGCAGCAAAAATTTGTTGTCTACCACTAAGAGGAGGAGTGGTGGTGGTAGAGCTGCCAGATCCAGAGTTTGTTTGAACGGTTCCTTGTGCCGTAATGACTTTGGCATATCCATTCAGAAACGAGGAGGCAAACATGGTGCCATATCTTAATAAGTAGTGATGATCCACATCACTGGCTAAAGCGGTGCGTGCGGTGTCAGGATCGATCGCCACTCCTTTGATGGTAATACTTTTATCATCTGTATTTGTACTTAATGTTGAAAAACTAATCACCACTTTTTCTGGTCGACCGCCACTGCCGCTCCCTGATGATGCAGTTTGCACATCACCCAATACTTTCGCACCTTTATATTTTCCTTGGATAATAGTTGCCATCACAGGTCCTGGTTCATCCGTGTTGATTGCGGTATCTAAAACTGCAAAAAGAATACTCCCAGCCTTAATTAAAACCGGGCCTGCTGCAGCGCCACTACTACCTCCACTTGAGCCACTTCCGGATCCGCCAGCAGCGGCATCCTTGCTTTTGTCGTCTTTTCGGTCACTCGCAACAAATTGTTGAGCAGATACTTCTGCCCACGTGGTTAAGGCTGTTTTAGATTGAGACTCCATACTAGTCATGAGTGCGGCAATTTGTTTTTGTTGTTGCTCATTTAACTGAACTTGACGTGCTCTTTGTGCTTGATCATCTTTTTGCTTTTTGCGATATTCATCAATAGATTGTGCTTTTTGTTGATCATTTCCAGGTAGATTTTTTTGATTTGCTTTCATGAGTTCCATGGCTCTTGCAAATTCCGGATCATCGGCCATGAGTTTTTTAACCATGTCGGGGTTCATTTTTTCCATTAATGCTGCAAAAGCAGGATCGTTTTTCATTAATTCTTTCACCAAAGTTGGATTTTTTTCGGCGAGTTTCCTTGCAAATTCCGGATCATTTTTCATTAATTCTTTAATCATATCCGGATTGGCAGCTGCCATGGCTTTTGCAAACTCGGGATCATCCAGCATCATTTGTTTTACCATGCCCGGATTATTTTTAGCCATGATTTTGGCAAACTTAGGATCGGATTTCATAAGATCTTTAACCATTTCCGGGTTTTGTTTACCCATTTCATTCGCAAAGTCAGGATCGTTTTTCATCAAGGTTTTAACAATGTCGGGATTTACTTTTGCCATTTTTTTCGCAAAATCTGGATCATCGGTCATTAATTTCTTTATGATTTCCGGATACTTCTCAGAGATTTTTTTAGCAAGATCAGGGTTTTCCAGCATTAATTGTTTAAAAAGAGCCGGATTTTTTTCAGCCAATTGTTTAGCAAGTTCAGGACAATCGTTTAACATGATTTTAGCGAGCTCTTTATTGTTTTCAATAACTTTGTAAGCGAGATCTGGGTTTTGCGCACATAAAGCTTTAGATAAACACGGATTTTGCTGGATTATTTTTAGACTATCTGTGGGGGTAGCCTCAATTTGGCTAATTAATTTGCCTGATTCTTCTTTATTATATTCTGCTCCCTCACATTGTTTTTTTTCTTCTTTAGGACATTTACAATCGCCTTTCAAAAATTCGCCTTCAATGCCAAAACTTTCTTTTTTAGATAAAGCATCTTTATCTTTGGTGCCAATGATTGTAGCAACTGCACTTCCGCCTGTCGTTTTGGCTTCTTCAGCCCGTCGTCGATTATCCTCTTGTTGCAATTCTTGATATTTTTCGGAAGTGACATTGCCAGGTATGGCAGAAATTTGAGGAATTTTGGAGGCACGCGATTGTTCAGTTTTTAAAGGATCGGGTTTGCGATTACTCATAATCACAATAACCACCACAACTAATACAATGACGCCGCCCAATAACATAAGGGTTCGGGTTTTACTGTTTCCTAAGCGGTCGAACAATTTTTTTGCCATGGTGCTAAAATCCTGTTAATTCAATTTTAATAGGCTTTCCATTTTGAGAAGCCAAAATTAAAGGGGTTGGGTTCATCTCATAGACCCGGGTTCCATCAGGACTGGATACTACAGCACTCCAAGCAGGAGAGAGTATCGTTAATTGCGTTCGAAAAATTAATTTACCATTTGAGAGCCAGGCTCTTCCTGAACCGCCGCTGACTTTGAGTTCTTGACTGCCTGTGGGAGGAACGCCGTCTAAAACATTGAGTAAGCCTGGGCTAGTGTTGGGTAAGCCGTCACCTACGATTGGAATTTCGGCATTAGGGCCTCGACCTTGAACTTGTAAATCAACCCGGTAATCAACATCTTTTTGTCCCGAAACTAGAGAAAGCATAACAGGGGTATCAAGATCCAGGAGGCGAACGGCCAAATTGGCACTGGAGTAGGTGCTGGCACTTTGAATGAATAAAGTATTGGTTTTTTTATCCCACTGTACATTAAAGTTTTTAGGATTCCCCATGCTGTAATCCGAAATGGGCCAAGGTTGGCCTGTGGAATCTACGAATACCAATGAAGACACAAAACCCGCCGAGAGGCGTATCACCGGCGGAGTTACCCCGGGCGATAAATCAATGGTTAGCGTCGAGGATACAGGTCGGGGAGGGGTGTTTACGGGTGTCGCAATGGCTTGTTCGGCTTTATCTTGCTGCTTATGCATTTCAATAATTTGCTCTGGGGTTAGAGGTGAAGTTTTATCTAATAATTGTTTGAAAGCCTCGTCTCTTAATGAAGGTCCTTTTTTGGTTGGCGGTTCTTCTGACACGTCGTTTTGAGAATCGTGACTGGTAGGAGCTGGAGTTAAATTACCTCCAGGTTGGATCCCTTGTTTGATTTGTGCTTGTTGAACTAAAGCGTTTAATTTGTCATAAGACAAATCACTACCAGCTGCAGAGACAGACAATCCAGCCAATGATATGGAGAGTGTAAAAAAAACCATAAGGGTTGGAAGAATGACAGCATTCTTCGAACCCATTTTAAATCTTCGCTTCAGGACCTGCCTCCCGTGCAATATATTGTGCAATTCCAATCCCCTTCGGTGCATCGTCAGTTGGAACTTGGTTGACTAACACCTCTATGATCTGCTGCCGAGTTTCATCCACATTAGCACTTTGATAGCGAACTAATATGGGAACTTGGATCCGCCATGAGTGTTTATCGCCACGCTCTTCTTCAGTTAAGACAATAGCGGGACCAATCGCCACTGCTGAGAGCACTAATTTTTTATCTTGGATAGTGGATAGCATCCCCGTATTATCCAAAGAAGCTAGAAAATTATCGTAACCATCTTTTGTAAAATAGCTTTTGACCGCAGTTAATTGATCGTCAACATTTACAAAGTCAAAAGTAAATGTTGCTGTAGCTGCCAGAGTTACCCAACTTAGCAAGGCTTGAGTTGAAACATTTGGCCTATTTAAAGCGGTAATTTTAATGAACTCGCCACTTGGCAAATGCTCAAAGTACTCTCCAGGTGAACGAGTCACAAATTGAAAATAGGCAATGCCAATTAATCCCAAATTACCAAGTAACAATATAATAGATAACGTTAACCAAGTTTTTTGCGACATATTAAATTATACTCAATCAGCCAATCAGTGTTTTTTCAAACGCATCAATAGTATAGCAGCTACTTTGTTAATGTCAGGTCAATGTTTGTAATCTTGCAAACTATAAAATTAATACGCTAGGAGTTAGACTGAATTGAAACTGAAATAAAGAAAAAAATTTTGGAAAAATCAAACCACCCCCACCCCAGCCCTCCCCCGCAAAGCGAGGGAGGGAGTTAGAAGGGTATTCATCTTATTAAAAAGCACCATTTACGCGAAGCGCTTTAAAAATAAAATAAAATTAAAAAACATCATGCTCCCTCCCTCGCTTTGCGGGGGAGGGTTGGGGTGGGGGTGATCGTTAGGCTTCTCTCACTTGTGAGAGAAGGTCTATACTAATTCTCATGGCACGGCATGGTTTAGAAAGAGTTTTGGTTAGAAACGAGTTTTACCGAGAAAATTATCGGTACCTCTCGTTGCTGGTTTTTTGGTTAATCATTCTAGCAGTTGTCTTAATTGGCCTAATTGTGTATCAACAGGCAACATGGCCCAAGCCTAAATATTTTGCGACAACCGCAGACGGCAGACCCATTCCAGTGGTACGTTTAGATGTCCCTTATTATGAGGATCCAACCGCGGTGATGGGATGGTGCAAAGAAGCTGTTATCTCGATTTACTCTTTGGATTACGTTACTTTTCGAAATACGCTTCAGGCTGCTGAAGTTTATTTTACAACTCGAGGATATCAAGATTTCTTAAGTGCTTTAAAAGCCTCCACCAATTTAGAAGCAATTAAAGCCAAGCGGCAAGTTGTTTCTGTTGTGGTGACAGGTCCTCCCGAATTAACCCGCGAAGGACAGTTAAACCCAGAAGTTCCTTATAGCTGGGATGTAAAAATGCCAGTTACTTTAACGTATCAGAATTCGGAAGAAGAGGTTATTAAGCAGGATGGGATAGTATTGGTACAAGTAGAACGTACTTCAATGTTGCGGCATAAAGAAGGTATTGCTATTTCCCAATTAGTGTTGCAAGCAAACTAGGGATATATCAAGATCCGGGAGAATCAAGTGGCAGTTACAGAAGAAGCGAGTGTCAAGATTACAGAGAACGAAAGATTTTACAACGATAAATATCTTCAAGTTGTACTGCTAATGTTGCTGTTTGCTTTATTAGGAGTTTGCCTCCTTGGCATGAATTTTCTTTTTTATTCAACGGCATCTCCCCCCCCGACGTATTTTGAAGCCAACGAACAAGGCGGTATTATTGCTGAAATTCCTTTAGATCAATCTAATATGGATATTAATGCCTTATTAAATTGGGTAACGGAAGCAATGATGTTGGGAAACACGTTTAACTTTATGAATTATACGTCGGTGATGAGTCGCGCTGCCCCTTACTTTACAAAAGATGGATTTGAATCCTATAAAGGCACTTTAAATAATTCCAAAATTATCGATCGAGTGATTCAGAAAAAACTCGTTCTAAAATCAGTGCCTACCGATGCGCCGCAAGTTTTATTAGAGAAATCGTTTGCGGGTCGATATATGTGGAAAATTAAAGTACCCCTAAAATTTAGTTACCAAAGTGTCACGACTGATCTCCAAGAAATGATGGATGCCACTTTGATTGTGATGCGGGTTCAAGCCACGCAATCTCCCAATGGAGTATTGATTTTAAAATATGAGCTCACCCCAAGCGATCAGTAATAAATTTAAGGACGGGCAATAGGCAAGACTTTAATCACTTGCCCGTTCGACGTTGTCGCAAAGTATTCTCTCTCTGGCTTATTGATGTCTTTATAGACAATGTAGGCGATCAGTGCGTATACAAAACCTGTTAAAATGAAGGCAAATAGGAGCAATTTCCTAAAACCATTTCGATAAAATTGACTTTGCTCTGCAATGATGTATTTTCTATCTGCCATTTGAATATACTCAGGTTAGGGATATTAGCCACGCCACCAAGGTTTTGCAATGCGCAAGGGACCTGCGAGAGTTGCTCTGAACCAGCGTTTAAAAACTGGAATAGTAAATTTAAATTTTTCCAACATTACGAAAAAGCTGATAAAAACGACGGAAATCAATAAGGTATTAAGACTCATATGCGCCATAAAAATGGCAATAGGGAATACAGCATAAGCATCCATAAAATAAAATCGGGGAGTTCTAGCAGCATCTCGCCAATGCGTGGATTCTAAAATCATAGCTTTGACTCCTAAATTTAGTGATTAATCTAAGCCAAAAGTCCCTGAATCAGGTAACTCCAGCGTCTTCGTCGGTCATTTTAGCTCGAGCTTCTATCACTCGATATTCGCGTTCCGGTAATATGCCTGCTTCAAACTTTAATTTGGCATCTACTTCCATCGGCTGACCCCGCTCTTTTAATAATAGACGAGTTCTAGCCGCTAATAGTTCCACTTGGGTATCAATTAAGATATCTCGGACCTCTTGATCAAAAACCAGGTATTCCCTGAGGGCAACCCGCTTACCATCTGTGCTGGGTGCTAATTTTTGCCACACGATCATTCTTAAGGTTTCCAATATATCCAATGCTCTGCCGTGTCGTTCTTCTGCGGGAAAGGTAGAAATCATACGTCGCACAGCATCTGATACGCCATTACTGTGTAAAGTGGTGTAGACCGGGTGCCCCGTGAGGGCGGCATCTATCACTGCACTGATTGTTTCAACATCTCTGGCTTCACCCACCAGAATTAACCGGGGCTTACGGCGTAAGGCATTGCGAACACCTGCTGCGAAACTGGGTAAGTGTCTTGGAATTTCCGATTGGCTCATGACAGAGGAAGGCATTTCAACCATATCGTACACAAATTCGATCGGAGATTCGTATGTTAACATTTTACGATTGCCATCGGGTTCTTCTGCTAAATGTTTAATAATGGCAGCTAGTAAGGTACTTTTCCCAGAACCAGTCGATCCTGTTACGACAACCGTACCTTGTTCAGGTGACATCGATTTAATGATCCCAGGCTCTACGTTCAAGGAATCCAAATTGGGAGGGGAGGTGGGAATGGTTCGAAGCGTTAGTTGTAGCCCGTCATGCCCTTCAGTTTGACACCCTGTACCGTTTACCCGGAATCGAAAACGTTGATTTCGGTTTGGACGCACTTCATATTGGGTGTCAACATCTTTTCCGCTATAAATTTGGGTGGTACCGTTAGAACCATAAATGGCATTTAACATATCACCGACTTCGGTATTGGATAATTTACGTGAGGTAACAGGGTATAGTCTCCCATGAATTTCCACAAATACTGGGGTATTGGTTTGTAAGGTGATATCAGAAGCCGAGAGATTCACGCAATGCATTAACATGCGATCCAATGTTTCGGTTGAAAAGCGAATGGGTTCGTCGGGTAATAAATATTCACTCATGAGGGGTTATCTCAGTTTTCCAGTCTTGGCCATTGTTTTGTAAGGTTGGGAAAGCGGTAATGCGAAGAACTCTATCGTTGACGGTGAGATCTGATCCTCCGCCGGTGATCCCCATTTCTAGCTCTGCTACAAAAGGAGGACTAACCATTTTCTGGGCTAATAACGTTCGGTATCTAATCATTCCTTTATAATCTCGCTCTAATCTGGCAACGTTTTCACTAAAGATTAACTCTGCTTGTTGAATACCTGCTCGCCAACCTTCCTCGGTATATTTTTTCCAGACCATCCGTTCTTCACGGTTTCTGGGAAGCAACGATCGATCTGGAGATTCAGGGGCCGCATAGGCAAGCCATAAATAGTCGCGCCAGGAAGGTGCTGCAGTGATAAATTTTGCCTGATCGACTATCTGATAGGTTCTATCTGCGATACGAATGGTGTCCGTGCCGCCCAAGCTTAAGGTATTCCGACCTTCCGTTAATACCGGGGGAAGAACATTTTTGTCTAACAACATGGCGTTAAAGTTAAACAAGCGATAGAGCATATTTTCATGTTGTAAGAGCACATTATTGATTTGAGTAGCACGCCAAGCCAATCCCCCCCGGGCGCCAACACTTAATGCGGTGTCTCGCAAGGCTTGAGAACGTAACGCACCCAAATTTCCTTTAGATAAACCAGAGTAAGAAAGCTTTTGGATAGAATTGAGATTATTAGCCTTATTGGAGTCGTTAGTACCACACCCAGGAAGCCCTAACAGCAGGGTGAGAACAATTGGTGCTAATCTGTTTCTCATTAAGAAACATACCTCACTTCAATTAGACGGCTTGAAGGAAATACTAAAATATGAGCTCGCTTGCCGGCTTGCAAACTGGCGTTTTGTAAAATATCCGCAATTACCGATCGTTTTACATTAATAGAAATCAGAATAGGAATAGCAGGTTCGTTTCCTAAGGTCTTTACTCGATAATTAGTCATCAGAGCTATTTTTTCAACTAAGGGACCTATAGGTCCGGTCCAATCTACATCTGCAACACCTCCCATCCCGCCTTCTTCTGTAATCAAGGGTTCTGTATTTAGGATCGGAGGTCTTTCTGCTGTTTCAGCCGCGGCAAGCACTCCCAAAGATTGTTCAATGGACTGGGCTGCTAACAATAATTGCGTTTCGACAGGAGTGGCAGAAGAATAAGAAGGTTTTTTCTTGCCTGGCCGCTTGCTGGGGCTTGGGGTGCCATTAGAAATGTCATCGGTTGGCATCTTTAGCACTGTACAGCCAATGATTGCATTCATCATGAACACACTAATTAAACAGAATACTTTTTTTTGCATGAATGCCTAACCCTATTCCCGTGATGGGAGTAATATCAATCTCTAGTTCCTATAGTCATTGAAGCAACCAAGCAGCTTGCTTGTCAACTTAAGTCCCACTTATAGTATGGGATAAAATGTAATTTCGTCTAAAATGAAAGGATGCCACTTAGGCCAGGGAGAAAAGGTTGGAAATCTCACAGCAATTAGCAGCCATCGCCAAAGCAATGAACTGTCGATATACCCTAAAAGGAGAGCCAGTTAGCTATGAACAAGTTTTTTCACCTACGGGATTGATGCCGGGTATCTTTAGACGAGCAGACCAACTATGTTCCTTCTGTTTGGGGTATGGACTAGGGGTGACATTTGATCGTTCCGAAAATGCAACCTTGGGCGTTGTTGCCCAATTTGATGGAACCACGCCAACAGTATTGCGGTTATTATGTGCAACAGATGTTTTGCACGAATTTATGCAACAAGCGGCCTCGCCGGATGTTGTTTCTTTAGATGATTTGATGATGGATTAAGTATGGCAGCAGGGGGCGGCGGACAAGATCAAAATGCAGATAAAAATGCCTATTATATTTTATGGCTTATTTTTCTGGTTGTTCTTGTCTGTGGAATGATTTGGTACTTTTTTAGTCATCAATTAAAGCAATTTTTTATCTGGGTACGTTTATATGAATTAATGGGGCTCGCTTTTTTCTTTGGATTGATCCCTGCCAGTTTTCCCTGGATTGGGGAAAGTATGGATAAATTGTATAAAGATGTTCATTTTGCCTTAGACGCTGCAGAGCAACTTACACCGGCTACTTTGAATCCTGAAATCGCTGGTGTGTTGAGTGATATTGCAGGTGAATATTTACGATGGCCAGTTGGGGTATATGTTTTAGTGTTATGCATGATGATTTTCAAACTCAACGTTCATATTCGGCTTAAACACAAATTTAATATGAAAACCTTGGCCGAGCAAGAACAGGTGAATTGGCCACAAATTAAAATTGCTACTAAACACGATATTTTAAATGAAGATCTTGATGCGGGCCCTTGGGCGATGGCGATGTCGCCGATCCAGTTTTCTAAGAAAAATAAATTGGTTGCGATTGAAGCCGCTGAAGCCTCGCAGTCTCCTTTTTCTAAAATGCAACTGCCAGAATATACCGTCGTACTCGATAAAGTTCGTGCAGAACGAGCATTTTCGGTGCAAATGGGACGAACCTGGCAAGGGGTAGAGGCGATGCCCCCGCATCGTAGAGCTATTTTTGCGGTATTTGTGGCGCGAGGATGTAGAGATGGCAAAGGTGCTTCTAGTTTAGTTGCCCAATTGGCAGACTCAGCCGCTGATGGAACAGTTAACTGCAGTGGAGCAGATGAGCTCTGGAAAAAACATTTTAAAACCAAACGGGTGCAAGAAATTTGTGGAAATCATGCTTATGAATTCACAGTATTTATTTCAATATTGCTTTTTGCAAGAGAAGATGGTGTTGTGGCATCTGCGGACTTTCTTTGGGTAAAACCTTTAGATAGACGTTTGTGGTATGTGATTAATAATGTAGGGCGCCAAACGCCTTCTGTAGAGGTGGGGGGGATCTTTTCACACTGGTATCATGAGATGGCGTTAAAGCGTCCATTGAGTGCACCTAGGGTAGATGAAGCAGTACGAGCTTTAGAGATTGCCTTATCTGAACTAAACTATGTACCGGATCCAAAAGAAAAAGAAGAAATCATGAAGAGAAAAGCAGATCGGGATCAGACACAACCTGTGGAGCAACCCGCCTAATGATCAGAGGTTTGGATGCTAAGCAAGAACAATCGGCAAGACAACTAGCGAGAGACACTCGACCTCTTGGTGTACGGGCTGGCGAAGCGCTGGCAAAGCCGGAACTTTTCTTATTGCTTTCTGCAACTTTAATGTGTTCTACCTATTTTTATCCACTAATGGCAGATATTATTGCAGTTTTTTGTACCTGTCTTTTTATATTCTCAGTGACTCGTGAAAATGCCCTACCTTTTCGGATCCCTCGTTCAGCGCATTTAAAAGATTATAACGATCCTATACCGGGTAGTAATAAGCCTAAAATGGGCGAAGGCATTGCGTTTTTTGGAAATGATCGTCTAACTCGAGAAGAGCTATGGTTTTCAAACGACGATCTTCGAACCCATGTTTTAATTTTTGGTTCTACCGGTAGTGGTAAAACAGAAGCCTTAGTCTCTATCGCCTTTAATTCTTTATTATTTGGCAGTGGATTTATTTACATTGATGGGAAAGGTGATAACAGTTTATTTGCCAAAGTATTTTCAATGGTGCGGGGCATGGGTCGTGAAGATGACATGTTGTTAATTAATTTTATGACAGGTGCTAGGGACGTTTTAGGACCGCAGAAAACCCGGCTTTCCAATACCATGAATCCTTTTTCGCGGGGTTCTTCCAGTATGTTGTCCCAGCTAGTGGTAAGTTTGATGTCAAGTGGTAAACAAGGGGGCGGCGATGATATGTGGACAGGTCGCGCCATTAACTTTGTGGAAGCTTTAATGAAAGTTTTGGCGGCAATGCGGGATGCAGGTCATATTTTGTTAGATGCCAATAGTATTCGAGATTATTTTATTTTAGAAAAATTAGAGCAAATCGTCGTAGACAAGAGATTTCCAGTAACAGAGACTTTTAGTGTGCCACTTGATGCCTTTCCTAAACAGATCTTAGAACCTCTTACAGCTTATATTAATAACTTACCCGGTTACAATCGTCAGAAAAAAGGCAATCAAGGAAGCGAAGTACGAGAACAGCATGGGTTTATCACCATGCAATTAACTCGGGTATTCGGCTCCTTGGCAGATACTTATGGTCATATTATTCGCACCAATTTGGCAGAGGTGGATTTTAAAGATGTGGTATTAAATCGTCGCATCATGGTGGTATTGTTGCCTGCTTTAGAAAAATCTCCTCAAGAACTATCGAACTTAGGTAAAATTATTGTAGCGTCTTTGAAGGCGATGATGGCATCGGGATTAGGCGATGAAGTGGAAGGTGATTATCGGGATGTGGTTTTAAGAAAACCCACCAATTCGCCTGCGCCCTTTGTGTCGATTATGGATGAGTATGGGTATTATGCAGTAGAAGGGTTTGCGGTAGTGCCTGCACAGGCTCGTTCGCTTGGGTTCTCTGCTATTTTTGCGGGGCAAGATCTCCCAGCTTTTCAAAAGGCTTCTAAAGAAGAAGCAGCGTCTATTGGTGCAAACTGTAACGTTAAAATTTGTATGAAGTTGGAAGATCCTCAAGAAACCTGGGAATTTTTTAATAAGGTAGCCGGGGAGTCTTATACCACCAATGTGAGTGGATTCCAAATGGATGGCACAAGTTTAACCATGAATTATATGGACACTCGAAATGCATCTGTTGATAAACGGCAACGAATTGATCTGTTAGATCTAAAAGATCAGCGTCCAGGTGAAGCACATATCTTTTTTAAATCTAAAATTATTCGAGCAGAAATGTTTTATGCCTCGCCAAAACCAGTGAAAAAAATGCGAGTGAATCAATTCCTAAAAATAGAGCCGCCCACAGAAGAAAAATTAACCAATATGGATAAGCGGTTTAAGCGATTTAGCCAAGTGTTTTCAACGCCCAACTATCAATTTCCAGAACCGGTGGAGAGTCATGACATTACCACCTTAACCCAGGCTTTTCAGGGTGCTATTAACTTAAAACCCTTCGAGCGGGGTATTGCAGCTTTGATTTCTCTGTTAGAACAAGAAGTGCAAAAGCAGCGCGATATGAGTGTTCCCTTTGAAGATCCGGGCGTAGAGCATGAGATGTCTGCCTTTACTAAAGTCTTTGTCACTCCCATGGTACTTCGCATGATTGGTGAAGAAAACCAAGAACTCTTTACCTTACCTTTAATTCGAAGGGGCAGTTCTTCAGAAGAGATGAAACACATCGAGCGTTTAGGTGGCAAATCCGAACAAGAAGCAGTTAAGATTTCAGAAAGCTTGATCAGTGATATTGAAAACGCAACCCGCTTCCCCCCTGAGATTCGCTTTGAAAAAGATGTGGATCGAACCTTACAAGATATCAATGATCTTATTGTCATGTTCGGCGGCACACCCTTAGACATTGGCTCTTTAAAGCAAGGCTTTGCGGTACAAGATGAAGCCACACAGAATCTAGCGGATACAGGTGAGCTACCAGATTTCCCTGAACTCCCAGATCTTGAAGATCTGGATTTAAGCTCGGATGTAACTGAAAGCGAAGTTGAGCCTGAGTTTGAAGCATCTGAAGAAGATGAAGTTGAGGCACAAGAAGAAGACGCAGCTTCTGAAGAAATTGAATTAACTGAAACACTCGAAGTTGAAGAAGAATCTGCGACTGAAGAACCTGAAATTGAAGAAGAGTCCGAGTCACATGAGCAAATCATTGGAGGCTCTGGAGAAAGGGATGCTACACCACCTGTAGCGCCAGAAAACACGCCCATTGTTCCCCCCAAAGATCCTGAAGATAAAGAAGATAGATAACCCCCCTATTTGTGCCGTATGGCGTCTTTTGTGTCCTACCGGTGATGTAGTTTGACATGCATGCCAAAGCTTTAATTCAATTTTGAATATCTTTTAAGCCCAACAAGACTTAATGCCATCAACATGATAGGTTATAATCCTACATTCCAAAAACCATGCCATATACTT